>DSDE01000062.1 GCA_011049095.1 Fidelibacterota bacterium | reverse complement strand
TTCTACAAGCACGATGTCAATTATTCTGTCATCGCAAACTTCCTGAAAGCGATGCGGGAGAAAAATGTGGGCGGCGGATGAAAGAACGAATCCATTTTTTCTCTAAATCGATTAAAAATATGCAATAAGCAAAAATATTAATGAAAATATGTACGCTATAACGTACACATAATAGGAGCTAAAAAAAGAAAACAACAAGCATAACTAAAGCGGAAAGCAATCTAGCTAAAATCGACAAAGCGGTGAATAATCCCACGAACCTGCTCACGAGCAAAAATGCTTCCATGCTGCTCATCGGCGATGATGACTGGAATGCACTGAATGAAACGCTTTATTTACTGAATATTTGCTGTATGAGAGAGTCCATCATCGAAGGAATAGAAGCTGAATTAAAAAAAGAAACAAAGAAGCTTAACTGGTGAGCTGGAAATTTGTCTATACCAAGCAGGCGGTTAAGGATGCGGCAAAAATCGAATCTGCTGGATATAAAACAAAAGCGATCTTAAGCGCTGATATCCCCACAAAGAAACTGGCGCTGAAAAATATATTTGCCTTGTGAGTGATTTCAGCAATATTCACGAATTGCGCAGCCTGTTTCTGCTTCTGGCACCGCAAAGCGGCATCCGTTTGAATATTAACACTTAGCTCAAGAGCTTGGCGCTTGAAGAAAAAGGGTTTACGACGACCTGAAATTGCTTCAGGGACTTTTTCTTTTTTATCTCGCGCCCCGATATTCTCAAAGCATTGACAAATCGGTGGCCGGCGGACAAAAGGTCTATTTTTACGACACTGGCTTGCTTCAGCAAATCGAAAAAGTGAATAAAGGTCAGCTTTAATATTTCGATCTGACTCAAAATAATATCTTTTTTAGAATTATTCAAAGCCTAAGCAAGATTTTCAAATCGTGCTTCATTCCGCCGCTGAGAATGGTTAAATTAGCAAGTTTATGAAGACGGAGAAACATGCAGCCAAATAAAATCATCATTCAGGGCGCCCGAGAGCACAACTTAAAAAATATCACGGTAGAAATACCCCGAGACCAATTGGTGGTCATCACCGGACTCAGCGGCAGCGGCAAATCGTCGCTGGCTTTTGACACCCTCTATGCCGAGGGTCAGCGCCGCTATGTGGAATCTCTTTCCGCCTATGCCCGCCAGTTTTTGGGGCTGATGGAAAAGCCCGATGTAGATAATATTACCGGACTTTCGCCAGCCATCAGCATCGAGCAAAAAACCACCCACCGCAATCCCCGCTCCACAGTTGGCACCGTGACGGAGATTCACGACTATCTGCGCCTCCTTTTTGCCCGCATCGGCCATCCCCACTGCTACATCTGCGGAACACCCGTAGCGAAAATGACGGTGCAGCAAATTGTAGATGCCATTCTCAAGCTGCCATTGGACAGCAAAATCCAAATTTTTGCGCCACTGGTTCGGGAGCGTAAAGGGGAATTTAAGGAGCTTTTTGCCGAAATGCGGAAAGAGGGTTTTTTGAGAATGCGTATTGACGGGCAGATAACGCCCCTCAATAGCAAGATTCAGCTTGAAAAAAACAATAAACACACTCTAGAACTGGTGATAGACCGCCTGGTCATCAATGACCGGGTCAAGCCACGCCTGACAGACAGCATCGAGCTGGCGCTGAAAATGGGCAATGGCACCGTCATCATCAATGAAAATAGTGAAAATGAGCATCGCTACAGTGAAAATTTTGCTTGTCCTAATCACGAGCAAGTGAGTTTTGAAGAACTATCACCGCAAATGTTCAGCTTCAATAATCCCATCGGCGCTTGTCCGGCCTGCAGCGGATTGGGCACGCAGATGGAAATCAGTCCCGACCTCATCGTTCCTAATAAGCGGCTCAGTCTGATAGAAGGCGCTATTATCCCCTTGGGAGAGCAGCCTCGGGGAAGCTACTACGCCAGCATTCTCAAAAGCCTAGCGGCAAAATACAAATTCAGCTTCACAACACCGTGGTTTAAACTTTCGCCGGAGGTGCAGAAGATTCTCCTCTATGGCACCGACGAAGATGAAAAGCTGAAGATAAGCTATGAAAATTCCAAATGGTCCGGCGAATATGAGGGCGGTTATGAAGGTGTGGTCAATAATCTCAAGCGACGCTATCACCAAACCACAAGCCATGGCATTCGTGAATGGATCGAGCGCTTTATGAGCACGCAGGAATGCCGCATTTGCCAGGGCAGCCGCCTCAGGCGCGAATCTACCGCCGTCACTATCGGTAATAAATCTATCTATGAGATTAGCCGTATGTCGATTCGAGATGCTCTGGCCTTTTTTGAGAATATTCAGCTCAGCGAAACGGAACAGATTATTGCCCGGCAAATTCTCAAAGAAATTATCACACGGCTCAATTTTCTCAATAATGTGGGGCTGGATTATCTGACCCTGCACCGGCAAGCGGGAACTCTCAGCGGCGGCGAGGCGCAGCGCATTCGCCTGGCAACCCAGATTGGCAGCCAGCTTATGGGCGTGATGTATGTTCTGGATGAACCCAGCATCGGTCTGCACCAGCGGGATAATGAGCGCTTGCTGGCGACGCTGAAGCATCTGCGGGACTTGGGAAATACCGTCATAGTCATTGAACACGACCAAGAGACCATGGAAAGCGCAGACTATATCATTGATTTGGGTCCAGGGGCAGGAATCCATGGGGGAGACCTGGTTTGCGCCGGAAGTGTGGAGCTGGTGAAAGCCTGCTCAAAAAGTCTTACCGGACAATATCTCAGCGGCGTCAAGCAGATACTGCTTCCCAAAAAACGCATTGCCGGCAATACCCAAAATCTCATTTTGCACAAGGCTGCCGGAAACAATTTAAAAAATATTACCGTGAACATACCCCTGGGCAGAATGGTTTGCATTACCGGCGTCAGTGGCAGCGGCAAAAGCACCCTCATCAATGAAACCCTGGTTCCGATACTCAATCGCCGGCTGATGGGTGCGCGAACATCTCCCCTTCCTTATGAATCCATCGAAGGCCTTGAATTTCTCGATAAAATCATCAGCATCGACCAGGCGCCCATCGGTCGAACACCCCGCAGCAATCCAGCTACTTACACCGGTGTTTTTACTCACATTCGAGACCTTTATACTGA
>DSDE01000418.1 GCA_011049095.1 Fidelibacterota bacterium | reverse complement strand
GGTGAATACAAATGTATATGCGTTTGGTGAAAACGGGATACCTTTATTTCATAGCAGCAAGTCATCTAAATTATTTTACTATCTTTAAATGGTTCAAGCAAGGATAATTAAAACTTGCTGGATTTGAGTCTGTGTTTTTTGGAATGACTTGACCAGGCTTTTATTTCACAATAAAAAAAGTCCGGCATAGCCGGACTTTTTATGTTGATGCAGAAAACTGCTTATCTGTGTCGGGCAACGTAGTGGGTGTGGAGCAGTTTGTGAGACATTTTTCCCAGGGGTTCAATGAGAAAATCCTCATAAATTTTTATGATTTCCGGATTTTCGTGAGATTTGCGGATGGTCATTTCCATATCTTCGCTGTAGATAGCCTGAGCTCGTTTTTTTCGAACCTCGGCATTTGTGGGGATAGGCTGACCGCCACCACCGAGACATCCTCCAGGGCAGGCCATGATTTCGATAAAGTGATATGGACTTTCGCCTTTATCCAGTTGTTTCATCAAGACGCGGGCTTTGCTGAGTCCATTAGCAATGGCTACTTTCAACTCTACGCCCTGGAGAAAGCTATATTCAGGCTTTGGCTTATTAATGACGATGCTTGCTTCTTTAATACCTTCCAATCCCCTTACAGGTGTAATATTCAGATTTTCGAAAGGCACTTCCTGCCCGGTGATGACCTCGTAGGCTGTTCGCAGAGCCGCTTCCATCACGCCGCCTGTGGCGCCAAAAATCACAGCGGCGCCGGTGCTCGCGCCTAAAAGGCTGTCGTATTCGCTGTCTGGAAGAATCCGCAGATCGAGGCCGGCCTGTTTAATCATCAGACCCAGCTCTCTGGTTGTGAGAACGTAATCTACGTCCCGATAGCCGCTGCTATTCATTTCAGGACGAACAGCCTCGAATTTCTTAGCGGTACAGGGCATAATGGATACAACAACGATATCTTCAGGATTGACGCCGGCTTTCTGGGCGTAGTAGGTTTTGGCCACAGCGCCAAACATCTGCTGCGGTGATTTGCAGCTTGACAGATGGGGCAGGAGGCCGCTGAATTCATGTTCCAGGTATTTAATCCAGCCCGGAGAGCAAGATGTAATCATCGGCAAGCTGACCTCTTCTTTGTCTCGCAAGGCCTGAGTGAGACGGTGAAGAAGCTCATGTCCTTCTTCAATAATAGTCAGATCGGCAGTAAAGTCGGTATCAAAGACTTTGTCAAAACCGATTCTTCTCAAAGCTGTGACCATCGTTTTGGTCACTCTTTTACCGGGGTCGTAGCCTAAAGTTTCACCAAGAGAGACGCGCACGGCTGGAGCAGTTTGAACAACTACATGTTTCTTGGGATCGCCGATGGCCTGCCAAACTTCTTCGATGTAATTTCTTTCAGTAAGTGCACCGGTAGGGCAGTGAAGCACGCATTGACCGCAGTTGGTGCAGACTACATAATGAAGCGGTTTATTCCAAAAAGTTTCAATTTTCATATTTTTGCCCTTATGGGCTACGGTGAGGGCGCTGACGGCCTGCAGCTCGGTGCAGGTGCGCACACAGCGCTGGCAGCGAATGCACTTGCTGTCATCTTTCTGAATAGAAGGAGAGGAGCGGTCAACGTATTTATCAATGGAAATATCGGAAAAAACACGTTCTTCAACCCGATAGGCCAGCGCTAGGTCTTGCAGCTCACAATTGCCATTTTTGGGGCATTTGAGGCAATCGGTGCGGTGCTCGGCCAAAAGCAGCTCGATGATATGACTGCGTGCCTGACGCACCTGATTGGTGTTGGTAAAGATTTCCATACCATCGGCAACCGGCAACGCACAACTGGCCTGCAGGGTGCGGGCGCCTTTCATTTCCACAACGCAGACGCGGCAATTGCCGGCAACGCAGAGGTCTTCATGGTGACAAAGAGTGGGAATTTTAATATTCAGCTTCCGGGCAGCATCCAGAACGGTAGCACCCTGAGGCACTGCCACCGGGATATCATTAATTTTTAAATTTATCATAACGGCTCCTTAATTAGTGAATGATTTCTTCTCTGAAATTTTCGGCAATCGAGATGAAAGGATTGGCTACGGACTGGCCGAGTCCACACTTAGAAGAGATTCTCATCGTGTGGGCCAGACGAATCATTTCATCCAGATATTCAGGGTCAATTTCCCGCCGTTTAATAGATTCAATTCCATGGAGAAGCTGTTGGCAGCCGACCCGGCAAGGTGTGCACTGTCCGCAGCTTTCTTCCTGGAAAAATTCCAGATAATTATGAAGAATATTATACATCGAGCGAGAGGAGTTAAAGATCATCATCGAACCGCCGGTGGGAACCCCTTCAAAGCCAATGACAGTGTCTTTGAATTTTTTTCGGGGCACACAGAAACCAGAAGCTCCGCCAACCTGAACGGCCTTGGTATCGCCATCGCCAAAAAGGTCTACAAAATCCTGAATATTCATACCCAGCTCTAATTCGTAGATGCCTTCTACATCGGCATCTCCACTAACGCTGAAGACCTTGGCGCCGGCTGAGGCTTTTGTACCCAGAGCTTTGAATCTTTCTGGTCCATCTTTGACTATCATTGAGCAGTAAACCAGTGTTTCCACATTATTAACGATGGTTGGCTTGCCCAGGTAGCCTTCTATCACCGGATATGGCGGTTTATTTCGGGGTTCACCGCGACGGCCTTCCATAGATTCGATGAGGGCGGTCTCTTCGCCGCAAACATAAGCGCCGCTGCCGCTGCGGATGCTGATATTAAAGTCTAGCCCCATCTCTTGCAAGCCACCATTGAAATCTTCAAGTTTTGTATTTAGCAGTGGCAGTAGGTAGTTATATTCACCGCGAAGGTAGATATAGCCTTTGGTTGCACCGGCTGTATAGGCGCAGATGGCCATTCCAGTAAAGACTTTTTCCGGGCGTTCTTCCAAAATCTGACGGTCTTTGAATGTGCCGGGCTCGCCTTCATCGGCATTGCAGATGACGTATTTCTGGTCGGTTTTTTGATCCATTGCCAGCTTCCATTTCAAACCGGTGGGAAAACCTGCACCGCCCCGGCCTTTGATGCCGCTCTCGATGAGTTGATTAACAATCTCTTTGGGTTCAGATTTCATAGCTTTTTTCAAAACTGCCCAATGG
>DSDE01000023.1 GCA_011049095.1 Fidelibacterota bacterium | reverse complement strand
TCGCTGAGCGGAGCCGAAGCGCGGAGTCGAAGTGTTGCTTAATTTGGACCTGTCCGTCCCCTGACGGATCAAGACAAATTAAGAAGAAAACGAATTATGAAACCCAGGCATATTTTGGGGATTAAACGGAGAATTCTTGAATCTAATCTGTTAACCCATTATAAATAATATACTGATATTTGCTTTTTAGATTATCTAGGAAAGCAGTGGTGCATAACAGTAAAGCAGCGAGGGGAGGCTATTTCCCGAAAATTTTCATTTCTCAGCGGAAAAAAGCGTCAATTCAGATTCTGGCCAGCCCCATAAAGATCGCGTGAAGTGTAATAATCAGAATCAGGAAAAGCATCCGGGCATTTTGAGGCTGCATCTTGAAAAAACCATATTGCAAGGCGCCGTGATGGCAGGAGCTGATACAATCGCCACAAAGAGTACATGTATAGCCGGCGCTTCGTTTTTGAATATTGGCGAGATTCAGCGCATCAAAACGACAGACTCGAGAACAGGCGTTGCAGTCAGTGCAGGCATCGCTAATTTTAATACGAAAGGGGTTTATTTTTCCCAAAAGAACAGAAAAAAGTCCGATGGGACAATAAACGGTGCAGTGAACCATAATGCCTTTTTTGCGGCTGATGAATATCATAATTGCCACGCCTAACGCGCCAAAAGCGATGGCTAATGCCGCAGCCGGGAGAGCTGAAACGCCGGCCAGCCCCAGTCCGATGGCAGTCGTCACCACCAGGAGCAAAATGGCAATTCTCAGCGGCTCAGCCCATCTGCGAATAGAGCGGGGCTTGCAAACCCGGTTGGCTGCAAAATTATCCCAGGCGCCAAAATAGCAGAGATGAGAACACCAGGCCGGCCCCACCAGCAGTATTGTTGACAAAAAGAGAATGGGCATAAAGAGCCCCTCGCCGCGGTAAAGAGGTCCGGCAAGGATAATGGCGGGAACGGGAATATGCAATTTCCCTGTCATCAAAAATGTATCCGAGACCCAAAGCCCCAAAGCAAGCTGGACAAAAAAGACGATACTGAAAATTTTCCAGATGAGTAAGCGCGTAGCCTGCACGTTTTTCGGCTGCATCATTTTTTCGGCGATGACAGCGCCATAGAGACTCAGGGCAAGGATTTGCAGCCAGCCAAAACCGGGCGCCAATCTATCAAAGAGAAGCATTGTAATGCTGGTGATATTTTGCCTGACGATACTCAAAAGGGCAAAAGTCAATAAAAAGACCCAAAGTGCAGTGGTATCGGCTCCCGGCCACGTTTCCGCTATATTTCCTTTAAAAATCTGGCGAAATATCAGCAGCGCCGTCCAGAGGGTAAAGAGCGCCACCACGCCCAAAATCAGCGCCATTCGCAGCCAGGCTTCACCGGTGATGACCCTAATCTCATAAATGGCAAGGGCCGTATTGAGCCACTCAAAAGCCATAAGCAAATAAAAAATCGCGAGAAGCTGATGAGCCCAGCGACGCTTAAAAGACAAGAATAGCGGGAAAAGCAGACTGATGAGCAGCCAGGACCAATTCGCGTCCCGCAGAAAGTGGGCAGCCAAAAGCAGACTGGAGAATATGGCAAAAATCATCGCACTCATAGTGTAAACTATAGACTGACTATATTCCAGGTGTCGATTTAATAAATTCGGCCTTCAGATAGCTGTGCATAGCAAAATTGGCTTTTGCCGAGTCGGGTTCATTCACATAGGCAAAAGGCGCGTCTTCATCCCAGGCCAAAATGGAATGACACAGGGTGCAATCATAGTTAATGGGATTGCCTTCTCCATCCTGCATATCCTCATTATGGCAGCGAAAACAGCCTGCATCGTCATATTGGTGTCCAATATGGGACTTATAGGCATCCCAGCCAATTTCCATAGCCGGAAAAATATTCCGCTGATAGATGCTGCTGATGGCTTCGGCTGCCTTGTCAATATCTGCCGCGTGAGCAATGGCAAGTTGAGGATAATCCCGGCGATAAACGCTATTCACATACTTTTTTACCGCCTCGATTCCCTGTGCTTTATCAGGATACCCATTGCTGAGGGAGGCCATCGCCACATTTTTAATATAGGGCAGTTGATTGGGAATGAGCTCCTGCGCCATTCGCAGGTCTATGGCATTCTCCATCTTCTCATAGATGTGGGTTGCCCGATTATGGCAGTCCACACAATCCATAGTACGGATTTCAAAATCATCATCTGTCGCTTCATCAGAAAAATTGATATTCTCAAAGCGGCGAATTTCGCCATTTGCATAATGGACTTCAGCCCAAGCCATGCTTTCCCGTTTGTCGCCCAGGGATTTATAAATCACTTCATGCCCCCGGCTGATATGCCAGTGGATGCCTGATCCTGGTTTACTTTCGGCAGCGCCTACCTTCAATGCCAGCGTGGTATATTTTGGAGAATTAATGCTGTCGTTTTGGAAATGGGTGATAGTTTTGAGGCGCATTCCGTAAAATTTCTCTGGCCAGTGACATTTTTCACAGGTTTCCCGCGCGGGTCTGAGCTGATGCACCGGTGTGGGAATCGGCTTTTCGTAGAGATTAAGGCTCACCGAAAGCACCTGATAGAGGCCGTTTATTTTACTGTCAATGAGAGCTCCTACCCCTTCCCCAACATGACAACTCACACAGGCAACGTGGGCGTGGGGTGAGGCCTGATAGGTAGTCCATTCCGGCTCCATCACGTGACAGGCCGTGCCGCAGAAAACAGGTTTATCCATAAAGTGCAGCATTCTGGCGGAGATTGTACCAAAAAAAATGATATTGATAAATGTCAGCACGGTAATGGTCATCGTCAGATTAGAGCCCAGTGATTTCGCTTTGATAAAATCAGGATCAAATTCCCGCTTCATTAATTCGGCGTTATCGAGACCGCTATCTTTTTTCAGGCGCCACCAGCCTAGTGGAATGAGGAGCAAGCCAAAGACAAAAAAGGCCGGCAGGGTCATATAGGTCACCAAGCCGCTGTAAGAATTGCTCAAAATGCCTAAAATTCGCAACAGCTCGAGAAAAATCAGAGTAAAAAAGGCGGCATTGGTGATGACCACACCGCTTTTACCCAGCCAGTGCCGGCTCACAGCCTGAATAAATATTTTAAATTTGGTAATCATATCAGCTCTACTGCTCAAAGAGC
>DSDE01000034.1 GCA_011049095.1 Fidelibacterota bacterium | reverse complement strand
GTATATTTATTCTGCTCGCTGATTGTGTTTAAAAAATGCTCAATTCGATTGAGAAGAAATTGCTTTTGATTTGCTTCCAGCTCCAGGTGATCTGATAATATTTTTTTTGCGATAGCCTTGCCAAGCTTGAGAATAGGCGCGCTGAGCTCACCAACAATCTCATTTATCTGCTCTACTAGCTGCTTAAACATTTGGTTAAACTGGTCAGGCAACTGCTCAATACTGGCCTGGACATCATTCATTGCCGCGGTTTTCCCTTCTTCAAAACCAGCAAGAAATGCCTCTTCCCTTGCCTCTTGGAGAGCGGCCTCTAATATCTTGATTTGATTTCTCAAATCTTCAGGGCTCCCGGCAGGATATCGCCTTTGTACTGGCTCTTTATCACTGTCGTCTGCTTCCAGATCCGGCAGTCTTCCAAAACCAGCAACCGGGCGTTTTATCTGTACCTTCAGGGAACTCACTCGATGATCTCCTCTTCATCACCGCGGCCAATACTGATTTCACCGGCCTCTTCAAGGCGTCTAACCACATCGAGAATTTCACTCTGAGCAGAATCAACATCGCGAACCCTCACAGGGCCGAGATATTCAATTTCTTCACGAAGCATTTCTGCCGCACGGTCAGACATATTGCGAAGGAATTTATCCTTAAGCTCCTGGCTTGTTGCTTTCAATGCTAAAGCCATCGTTTTGCTATTAACCTCTTTATTAATAAGCTGAATGGCAGAATCGGGCAGCTTGATAATATCTTCGAAGAGGAACATTAAGGAGGCAATTTCTTCCGCGAGTTTTGTATCGCGCTCTTTCAGGCCATCAAGAATATTTTTCTCAGCCGTTCGACTGATACTATTGAGAATTTCTGCTACAGCTTCAGCGCCCCCAGTATTGGAAAGGTCCCCGCCAAAAACAGTTCCTATTTGTTCACGGAGAACTGACTCAATATCGGCAATAAGCTCAGGCGATGTTTTTTCCATTGTGGCGAGGCGATAAACAATTTCTCTCTGACTATCTTCCGGCAGCTCTGAGAGGATTGTAGCGGCCTGGCTTGGCTTAAGATTGGCTAGAATGAGAGCAGCAGTCTGGGGGTGTTCATTTTGCAAAAAATTTAAAAGCTGTTTATCATCCACTGTCCTCAATAGATAAAAAGCGCTTACCTGTGTCGTTGCTTCAACCCTGTTGATGATTTCCTCAGCCCGCTTATGACCCCAGGCGCTTTCCAGCACTTTCCTGGCATAATCTAAGCCACCCTGGACAATATACTGATTGGCGAGCATCATCTGATAAAACTCTTCTACAACTTCACCGAGTTTCTCAGCGGAAATATTTTCCATTCTGGCAATTTCGATGGTAATTTTCTCGACTTCTCTATCATTAAGGTTTTTCAGCACATTGGCTGCATTCTCTGCGCCCATAGCAATCAAAATTAATGCAGATTTTTGCACATCTGAAAGATTGCCGCCGCCTAAATTGCTTGAATCATCAATTGCTCTTGCCATCCTGTATTCCTCTAATTACTCCTCGTCAACCAGGATCGGATAATTTTTGCCGCACTATCTGGCTCTTCTTTGGCATAAGTTGTTACTGAGTTCATCATTTTATCATTTGCTTTCAGCTTTGCTCTGGCTTCCGGGCTTAGCTTCTTGATAAATATGTCTTCTGGAATTTCATCATCCTCTTCTTCAATAGGAGCTTTTATTTTTCTTACATTGCCGCCATCTTTAGAATCAATTGCCGCTGGCCCCTGACTGCCACCAGCTCCTGTAGAAAGTACCGGTATAGATGTGTAGCCCGTTCCAGACCCTTTAAAAAGGGAGCGAAGCAGGAAAAAGGCAATGATAACACCAAGGGCTATGACCCCTTTATTGATTAGGTCATTTATCATTTCTTTTTTTTCAATGTCGGCAAAATATTCCCTGTCATCTTCTATTGTATTTTTTTCAAAACTCATATTCTGCACTTCAACAAGATCGCCTCTTTCGGCATTATAACCAATGGCGCCACGCACCAGGGCGGCGATCTGGTCCAGTTCGCGACGATTTCGAGGTACATATTGACGAGTAATATTTCCTGCACCATCATCTGTTTTCTGATACGTACCATTAACTAATACCGCCACGGAAATTCGGTTTACACCACCTGAGTTTGCCACATAGCGTTCACGGATTTTTCCGATTTCATAGTTTGTAAGAATATTTTCATTCTCACGCTCTTCTCTGGAAAATCTTGTGCTGTCATACGTTGCAATTCGCTCATTTCTGGCTTCTTCACTGATTACAACAACCGTTTCTGGGTCCGGAGTTTCAGATTCTCGTTCGATCTGCTCAAAATTCATATCAAGCGCCACCCGGACGATAGCATTCTGAGGGCCGACAATACTCTCAATAATATCTGTTATTTTTCGCTGCATTTTCAGCTCTTCGGCTGTTTTTATTTCATATTGGCTGCCACCGCCTCCCGCTTGGTTTCTTTCATCTGTTGCAACGGTTAACATATTGCCATCAGAGTCAACGACAACGACTTTATCTGGTTCGATACCTTTCACGCTGTTAGCTATAAGGGCAGTAATTCCCTTAACCTGAGAATCTTTCAAATAGCGACCTGGCGTGAGATGAACCACAACTGAGGCGCTTCCTTTCCGGTCTTCGGCAAATAGCTCTTCCTCTGGCAAAACAAGATGAACCCGACTATTTTTAACCTCAGGAAACTGGTTAATCGTCTTGACTAATTCACCTTCCAGAGCCCGGCGCATATTGAGTCGCTGCATAAATGTAGTCATGCCAATCTTGGCATCATCAAAGATTTCATATCCTGATACTCTTTCACCGGCATATCCGGCCTCTGTAAGCGCCAGACGCAATTCAGCGACCTGGTCTCGTGGCACAAGTATAGTGCGGCCATTATCTTCAATTTTAAATTTCACCTTGAGACTCCTCAGCTCGCTGACCATCTGACTGGCGACTGCAGGCTCAAGGTTGGCATAGAGCGCTTCATATTCCGGCTGATTTGCCCAAATTATCAAGGATAATACAGCAGACAGCATACCGATGCCAACGGTTACCATCATCATACGCTGACCAATGGTATAACGAGAAAAAGCTGCTGCTAACAATGCGAAAAGGTTATTCACAGTAAAAGCC
>DSDE01000336.1 GCA_011049095.1 Fidelibacterota bacterium | reverse complement strand
GCATAGGTGCCGGCAGTGATATCTGCATCCACGACGCCCAAATTATAAAGGCGTCCTGCCAGGCGAAAAATGAGCGCAGGATAGCCTGCCGTGGAATTGATATAAAGGTTTTTGATAACATGTCCATTGCCATCATAGTGTCCCGTAAAAATGCCAAATGGCTGCCAACCCAGACCACTATTCCATTCACTGACGGGAGGGTCCGCCTCGGCAAGATCAATATCTGCCATCTGCTGATAAGCCAGGCTCAGGCGGGCTGCATCCTGACCAATCCAATAAAGATTTTGCCACGTTTCGATGAGGTAGTAACCATCACTGTTTTGCTCTGGCGCGACAGCTTCCCCTCCAAATACAAATCCTGCCGCCATAGCCACCAGCAGAATTATGACCATCGATTTTTTCATACTTTTCTCTCCTTTTGTTTTTTAGTGTTTTGCTTCAAAGAATCTCCTTAAAACTCAACCACTCTAATGAGCAATATAAGAAATATTGATAATAAATCTAAATCAAGAAGCTCTAGAAAAATCAGAAATCATTCTTAAAGCAAGAAAGATCAATTAGATAAAATTTATGAAAACTGCAGTTTTTTGAACTGATGCTTCTTCAGATAAGTGGCGTTGAAAAATGTACCTTTTTGGCAAGCGAGCACACCGCCCACTTCACATTCGCCGCAGATGCCGATTCCGCACATATTGTTGGTCTCTAGGCTAGCAAAAGCGCTGTCTGGAGAAATGCCCATATCAAGAGCCACTTGCAGTCCTTTTTTCATCAGAATCTCTGGGCCAATCGTGTAGAATGCAGTATCTTGAGCTTCCATTTGGCATTCCCGCAAAGCATCAAGCACCCGGCCAGCTTTGCCTTCATCGGCTACAGGATGGTAATCAGCAAACGGCTCAATCAGCTCCTGCAAGACTATTTCCTCCTTTTTAGCAGCGCCGTGATAGACTATTAGTTTTTTCCCTGCCGCTTTCAATTCCTGAGCCAATCGGGGTACAACGCCGATGCCGGTTCCGCCTGAAAGAATAATAGCCAGCTTTTTCTCGGTCAGTGGAGCAGGCGCGCTGTAAGGTCCGCGTATATAAAAAGTATCACCGGCTTTTAGCTGGAAAAAGGCGTGGGTAAACTCGCCCTTATTTCCAGCTTGAGAATATTCACGCTTGCGTACAACAAAAGTCAGCGGCTGGTCCCAGGCAATGGAGATGGGCTTTTCACCGGCGCCGGGAATCCAGATAAACGCATACTGGCTGGAGCTGAAAGGCATTCTGACACCTTCAACAGTCACCACACGATAGCTTTTTGTCGGTTCATCAATTGTGCTTATTCGCGCTGCCTGATAAGAGGCGACAGTTCGCTTAAGGATGTAAGTATCAGCATTTTGTGTGGCTTGGGAAATATCTTTTCTAAATTCCTGCAGATATTGCTTGCGAAATTTTCCCGGAACGTAAGCAAAAACGGTTCCCAGGCCTATAACATTTGCGCCGGCTTCCATTAGTTTGGCTGCATCAGATGCTCGAAAAATGCCTCCCATTCCGATAATGGGCATATCGGGGCCAATGGCCTGACGGATTTCCCGAATTTTCTCGATGGCAATAGGCAAAATCTCCTGCCCGGAAATACCGCCTTTATGTCCCAGCGGATTGTAGAGAATCGGCTTGCCGCTGTGTGGCTCAATGAGTTGCTCCGGTCCAACTGTATTGATGGCGGCTATGCCATCAGCGCCGGCTTCAATGGCGGCTTTTGCGATTTCTCCGATATTCTTTACATTGGGCGTCAGTTTTGGGAAGATCAATTTATTGGTGGCTTTGCGAATTGAAGCCACATATTCAGATACCAGCTCAGCCGTGCTGCCAATAGAAGAACCATAACCAGGTTTTGCATGAGGGCAACTGAAATTAAGCTCAAAAATATCTGCATAAGCTTCAAGCTCACGAGCCAGAATGCAAAATTCCTCCGGTGTGCTGCCTGAAAGACTCACATTGAGCAGCGCTCTGAATTGGCGCTTTTCCCGAAGCGATTTTAATTCCTCTTTCACCACTGTTAGTCCCGGATTTCGCAGCCCTACCGCATTGGCAAAGGTGCCGGCGACTTTTTCGGCGATAATGGGTTCGCGGTTGCCAGGATTGGGATTCACCTGAAAGCTTTTCGTTGTGATCATATCAATTTCTGGAAAATCATCATCAATGCGCTGGATAATTGCCGGCTTCGTGCTCCATACGCCGCTGACTGTCGCTAACTTTGTGCCTGGCAATCGCAGCCATTCTAAAATTTGCTCATTATTCCACTTCATTTTGCCACTCCAGAAAACTTTCACACATAGTTTCAAAAGCATCCATACAAGCGCCTGCCCAGTTTTGCGGCGCTGCCTTTTTCCCTTTGACCCACGGGTGGGTGATCGCGCTGCTGCTATTGATGCGGGCCAGAGCCAGATTATAGCCATTTCCCTTGAGAATGTTTAGCGCCTCGGTAAAGCTGCCGCCCTGAGAACCCACACCTGGAATAAGCAAAGGGATCTGATGTGCTGCGAATTTTTTTGAAATGACACTCAACTCAGCAGGTGATGTCGCACCCACCACCGCGCCGACACCGGGTTTTTCCTGACTCCAAGCAATAATCTGATCCGACACCGCTTCATAAAGCTTACGCCCGTCGGCAAGCTGCAGATTTTGGAAATCGCTTGCACCAGGATTGGATGTGCGATTCAAGACATAAACGCCATATTCGCCTAAGTTCCAATCTAAAAATGGAGATACGGAGTCTGTGCCCATATAGGGAGAGACGGTGACGGCATCAGCTTTCCAAACATCAAAGGCTTCATCTGCATAATTTTTAGAAGATCTGACAATATCGCCTCTTTTTGAATCGAGTATGATGGGAATTCCCGGAAAAAGCTCATTCAGTGTTTGCAAAACTGCAGCTAACGTCTTTGTTCCCAAGTACTTATTATTTTTAGGGTCGTCATATCGGAGATAGTAGCCCTGATTGGGTTTGAAGGCAGCCGGTGATAAGCTGTTTCTATTGAGAATATATAAGAAATCGATGAGGTATTGTTCGATGCCTTTAATTCCATATCGCAGATACTTATCGGGCAAAGCTTCTAAAACCGGATCAAGTCCAAGGCAGATGGGATTTTTCGCTTTTTCATAAGAGTCAATTAATATGTCATGATAG
>DSDE01000487.1 GCA_011049095.1 Fidelibacterota bacterium | reverse complement strand
GTCCTGCTATGTCTTAGAAAGCTGAAATACAATAATCCACTGGTTAAGCATTATCTGACAGATTTGCGCTTCATCTCCTCAGCGTTTCGGATATTTCCGTCATCTTTTCATTATGAATCAAGGTAAAATTTGAATATTTTCATTTGATGAGATTTGGAGGAATGATTAATGGAATTTGAGTGGAGTCGTATCGCTTTTGCTTTTGGGTTGACCCTTTTTGCGGGGCTTTCCACCGGTATTGGCAGCTTTTTGGCCTTTTTTACAGATCGTACCAATAAATGGTTTTTATCGGTGTCACTGGGTTTTTCCGCCGGCGTGATGATTTATGTCTCTTTTGTGGAGATTCTGCAAAAGGCAAAAGATGAGCTGATGCTTGCTTATGGTGAAGTCAGTGGCACCTGGTTTACAGTAGCTGCTTTTTTCGGGGGAATATTTGTCATCGCAGTTATTGATAAGTTTATCCCTTTTGAAGAAAATCCCCACGAGGTCAAGAGTGTAGAGCAGATTGACGACTCAGCGCTGCAGAAGCGTAAATTGCTGCGGATGGGACTTTTCTCTGCGCTGGCTATTGCCATTCACAATTTTCCGGAAGGGTTGGCGACATTTATGGCGGGTCTCACGGCGCCGGAAATTGGAATTCCCATCGCGATAGCCATCGCCATTCACAATATTCCCGAAGGCATCGCTGTCAGCGTTCCCATATTTTATGCCACCGGTAATCGCAAAAAGGCTTTTTGGCTCAGTTTCTCATCGGGTCTGGCGGAACCGGTCGGCGCTATTGTGGGCTATTTTCTCCTTATCACCATTTTTAATGGATTGGTTCTGGGCTTTCTCTTTGCCGGTGTGGCGGGAATTATGGTTTTTATAAGTCTGGATGAGCTTTTACCCACAGCCGAGGAATATGGCAAGCATCACGTGGCTATCTATGGCTTGATTGCCGGAATGGCCGTTATGGCGCTGAGTCTGCTGATGTTTTTATAAAACCAAGAGATATTTGGTTTATCTGGGTATCGGCTTATCATGAAACCAATGGTCTGATTGCTACGATAAAAAAAGAATCCATAACACATCTGTCCAAAATAAAACTATTCAATTTGCAAATCTCATTTCTCCGGCTGTTTTAACCCTTGCCTACACGAATTCGTGAAGGTTCGGATTAAGGCAGTCAGCAAAATCTAATTTATCGATGGAAAAATTTATTTTGGACAGATGTGATTTTCTCCTTGAAATGAATTGTTTTAAACTTTAAACTCTAATGTGGAGATTAGAATTAACCAAACTAGGTTGAGTGATGAAGCTTATCAGCCTTAGCGCTCAATATGCGCTTACAGCTTTGATGATATTGGCAAAGGAAAAATCAGATTCGCGCATCTCAGCAAATGAATTGAGTCGCCGCATCGGTGCGCCCAAAGCCTATCTCTCGCAGGTTATGGCTAAATTGATTCCTTTGGGGATTGTCAACTCATCACGGGGCAAGTCGGGTGGTGTGGCTTTAGCCAAAAGCGCTGATGATATAAATGTTTTGGATATCATCATTGCAATTGACAGCGAAGCGCTCTTTGGGGAATGTGTACTGGGTTTCCCTAGCTGTGGTGATGATAGGCGTCATTTCTGCCCGATGCATAAACAATGGGGTATGCTCAGAGAACAGATTCGCTTGTGGATGGCAGATACCAGTCTTGCTAGGCTGGCTGCTGATATGGATGCTAAGTGGATGGATAATTATATGAATTTCAATAAAAAGGAGGAAATGTGAGACGAGGATTTAAGTTACTGGTTTTGATGAGCTTTTCATCGCTTATGCTTTTAGCTGCCAAACCGGCTGACAGCACAGTCGAGGGAAAATGTATGACTTGCCACAAGGAAAAGACCAAGGGGCTTTACCAGCAATGGTATCATTCCGAACATGGAAAACACAATGTTACATGTTATGATTGCCACAAAGCAGAAAAAGGCGATGCCGATGCATTTATGCACGAAGGCGCCCTCATTGCCACCCTAGTAACGCCAAAAGACTGCGCATCCTGTCATCCAAACGAAGCCAAACAGACTATGGAAAGCCACCATGCCACGGCAGGGCAGATACTCCAATCCAATGACGCCTATCTGGCCCATGTCATTGGTGGTCATCCGGTGGCTATTACCGGCTGTGAAAGCTGTCACGGTGCAAAAGTGGAGATTGATCCCGCTTCGCCAAATAAGCTTTCCAAAACATCCTGGCCCAATAGCGGCATCGGTCGGATCAATCCCGACGGCTCCTGGGGAAGTTGCAATGCCTGCCACACCCGCCACTCTTTCTCCAAGGCTCAGGCTAGGCAGCCGGAAACCTGCGGCAAATGCCATCTGGGACCTGATCATCCCCAAAAAGAGATTTACGAAGAATCTAAACACGGCATAATGTATTTCACTAATGTGGACAAAATGAACCTGAAAGCTGACGTATGGCGTGTCGGTGTGGACTACTATGAAGCCCCCACATGCGCCACCTGTCATATGAGCGCTTCTGCCCAAATGGCCGTGACACACGATGTGGGCGACAGGATTTCCTGGACTCTGAGGCCCCCGATTTCAAAAAAATTAGACAAATCTGATAAGCGCCGCGACAATATGAAACAGGTCTGCAGCGCTTGTCACGAAGACCAGTTCATTGCCGGTCACTATTATCAATATGATGCTCTGGTGAATCTCTACAATGAGAAATTTGCAAAACCGGCCACCGACATTATGACGATGATTAAAAAAGCCGATGTGATGAAGCATAAAGCAGAATTTGCCAATGATATCGAGTGGGTCTATTGGGAAATCTGGCATCACGAAGGCCGCCGGGCTCGACATGGCGCGGCGATGATGGGACCAGATTATACCTGGTGGCATGGCATTTACGAAGTGGGCAAACATTTTTATCTCAAGTTTATCCCTGAAGCTTTGGAATATGATGTGCCGGAAGTTAATGCCTACATCGAAAAAATGCTGAGTGAAAACAAGATGCACAACTGGATAGATAAACCGGCTGCCGATTTGAAACAGGGAATTAAAGACGGCAGCTTGCAGTTGAATTACAAAGTGCTCTTTGAGCAGTAGAGCTGATATGATTACCAAATTTAAAATATTTATTCAGGCTGTGAGCCGGCACTGGCTGGGTAAAAGCGGTGTGGTCATCACCAATGCCGCCTTTTTTACTCTGATTT
>DSDE01000245.1 GCA_011049095.1 Fidelibacterota bacterium | reverse complement strand
TGTGTGACAGCCCCGGTCACTGAGCAGAGCCAAAGTGTTGCTTAATTTGGCCCTGTCCGTCCCTTGACGGATCAAGCCAGATTAATAAGATAATGATATATGATGCAAATGATAATTTGGGGGATTAATCTCAGAATCCTCCAATCTAATCTTTTAACGCGTTGTAAACAAGGTGCTAAAATGAGCTTTCTGAGTTATTTAGGACAACAGTGATTTATAACTAATTGCAAAGCCCAAGCCGAAAAAAATATCTCTTTTACTGTTCTCCCATTTGCTGATATTTTTGATAACCCCTATCTCCTTGTAATCCTGAGCTTAGCATAAATGCCGATGAATGCTGATCCGCTTAGAAACATATTAAAAAATTCGATAGAATAAAAAAATCCCCGACCGAAGCCAGGGATTTCCTGGAGCGAGAGACGGGACTCGGACCCGCGACAACCACGTTGGCAACGTGGAGCTCTACCAACTGAGCTACTCTCGCCTGTTTTCAAAAAGCGTAAAAAGATAAAGCAAATTTCTGAGACATGCAAATATTTTTTATCGGTGAATTTTTATGCGATTTGTAATTTCAAAAAAAGAGGAAATACTATGCAATTTGTTTTGTACTATTTTTTCAATAAATTTTGATAAGAAGAGGAGGTTAGACAGTATGAAATGGTTAAACAAAGCGATTCTGACGATGATGCCGCTGATACCGAAGTTTTTTGTAGGGATGGTTGCCAAAAAGTATATTGCCGGTGTGACTATGGAGGAGGCCATTGTAAAAGTGAAAACCCTCAATCAGCAGGGTTTTGTATTCACAATGGATGTTTTGGGGGAATCGGTCACTAAAAAAGAGGAGGCCCTTGAACCGCTGCGAATGTATATGGAAGTATTAGAAGCTATTCACAAAGAAAAGCTCGACGGCAATATCTCATTAAAGCTCACCCAGTTTGGCCTGAATATAGACCCAGAGTTTTGCTGGGAAAACCTGAAAATAATTCTGGATAAAGCCAAAGTATATAATATCTTTGTCCGTATTGATATGGAAGATTCCAGTGTGACAGACCTGACTCTCGATATCTATCGCCGGGCAAAAGCCTATTATTCCAATGTTGGAACAGTCATCCAGGGTTATTTGCACCGCTCCGCCGATGATGTTCAAAAGCTGGTGAAAGACGGCGTCAACCTCCGTATCTGCAAAGGGATTTATAAAGAATCTTACAATATTGCTTTTCAGGATAGAAACGAAGTCCGGGATAATACCATTAACCTCATTCGCTATATGCTGAATCATAATCAGTATGTAGCCATCGCATCCCACGACCTGCAGATTATCAATGAGATGCGACAATATATCGACAACAAAGGGTTCCCAAGAGACCGCTACGAATTTCAATCTCTTTTGGGTGTGCCCATTGATAACACCCTGAAAGACCTTTTAGCCAATGGATACAAAGTGCGCTATTATGTACCCTTCGGAACTGAGTGGTACGCATACAGCACCCGTCGCCTGTATGAAAATCCCGATTTGGGCGGCTATATTTTTAAAGATTTTTTTAAATTTTGGAAATCTTAAGGAGCAAAGCAATGTCACATCATATTAGTGAAGCTGGCCTCATCGAGAAAATTTTTCATAAGAGCAAAACCATAGCTGTAGTGGGACTTTCCCCAAATGCTGCTCGTCCCAGTTATGGCGTAGCCCGCTTTCTCCAAAATGCCGGCTACCGAATTATTCCGGTGAACCCGACAGAAGCAGAAATTCTTGGTAAAAAATGCTATCCCAGCCTCTCTTCCATTCCCGATGATATAAAAATTGATGTCGTAGATATCTTTCGCAGACCTGAATTTGTGCCTGATATCGTTAGAAAAGCTATTCAAAGAGGCGTTTCTTTTATCTGGCTACAGGATGGAGTTATTTCTGAAGAAGCCTGGGACTTGGCCGTCAAAGCGCAAATCCCCATTGTAATGGATGACTGTATGTATAGACAGGGAATCCATTACATAAACAAATGATCTGCACTTGGTTTGTCCTCGAGAAATTACTGGATATTCTCCGGCGGGAATTATTAAATCGCCGAATTGATTCCCTTTTCACAATCAATAAAAATGAACTTATTCTCTGCTGCGAAGCGGATGATTCTGTCGGGCTAATTATTCAGACAGGTGGCCCGACCCCCTCCCTCATAATTCAAGCTGTCAATAAACCCCAAAAGTCAGTGCAGATTTTTCCCCAGTTAAATGGCTCTGTCATTCAGCAAATTGATCTTGCCCCTGCTGATCGCACAATAATTTTTACGTTTATGCCCCATAGCCGGCTCTATATCGAGCTTCGGTCGCCACGGGGAAACGTTTGGCTCGATTCCGGCGGTCAAGTCCTCTCCTTCAAAAAAAGCCCATATCCATTTAGTCCACCTTCAATGAAACCGCTTTCAATTAATAATCTGGAAGATGACCCCCGATTTAACCGCTACTGGCGTAAAAATCTGCGGGAATTATTTCCTGATCTCGATTATTACTCTATTATTCACGCCCTGAGCACTGCCAACGGCCAAAGCATCGGTGGACGCTTTGTTTTGTTGCCAGAAAAAAATGAAATCTATTCACCCGATACCTTTTATCGAAATTATCTCGATTTTATCAAAAAACAATATCGTGAAAAGGATTTTTTGCGGCAAAAGGAGGAACTAATCAAGCGTCTGAATAGAAAAGAGGAGCAATTAAAACGGCTCATTTTTCAGCTTGAGAGCAGCCAAGCAGATGAAGCCAAAGCTGAAAAACTCCGCTATGAAGCCGATATGCTGGCTGCTTTTCAATTTCAGATTGCTGCCGGAAGCAGCGCTTTTCTTATTCCAGAAACCTATCAGATTCCCGAAATGCCTCAGGAAATTCAGCTCAATCAGGCGATGACTATCCGGCAGCAAATTGAAGCAAAATATCGCCGGGCGCGAAGCTTCACACAGGAAAAAATAGCCCGAAAAGAGAAGCTGATAAATACAAAATCGAAATATGAAAAAATACTCATCCTCATCGGCACACTTGAGAAAATCACTGATATTCAATCAATTCGGCAGTTCCGTAAAGAAAATAACACTTTTTTCGAGAAAGTGGGCAGCGACAATAAACTTGATGAAGGTGCGCTTCCCTATTCTAAATACGATTTTCAGGGATGGGAGCTCTGGGTGGGCAAATCAGCCAAAGACAACGATGAAATG
>DSDE01000324.1 GCA_011049095.1 Fidelibacterota bacterium | reverse complement strand
GCCTGAATTAGTTTACCGCCAAAGATTTGAAGCGCTACAATACCCATCAGCAAAACACCAACAGAATTTAAGTCGGTACTTTTAGCAACCTGTCCTTCATCCCGGGCCTCCTCGCGACGTTTCGCCGTCGCTTTCTCGGTTTTGTCCTGGCCGTCTTTTTCCGCCATTATGATGCTCCAGCCAATTGTATAACCTGAGTAATATATCGGATAAGTAAATCAAGAAAGTTATCAAACAACATTTGAAAGATATTTATCGAAATAATAACAGTAAAGAGGCCTACACCAATTTTCAGTGGTAAAGCAACGATAAAAATATTCATCTGGGGCATCATTTTAGCCATCAAGCCGATTGCTGAGTCGGTCAATAACAATAGCACTACACCCGGCGCTGCATATTGCATACCCAATGTAAACATCGTTGAACCACTGAGGACGAGTACTTTTCCCATCTCAGGCGGAAAATGTCCGCTCATCAATGGTATGAGCTGAAAATTATGAACCATTGTTTCAAGAAAAATATGATGTGCATTTAAAACTAAAAAAATCGTCGTCATCACCAAAAACCAAAACTGCGAAAGGAGCGGTCGCTGCTCACTGCTGGAGGGGTCCATTACATTTGCCAGCATCAAACCCATCTGGCGGGATATTAATAAACCTGCAAAAGTAAATGATTCAAAAATAACTCGGGTGCCAAAACCGATAATTGCGCCAAGAAAAAACTCAGCTACCGCGGCAACCAACAAACTCCATATTGACAAGAATTGAGGCATCGACTGAGCAATGGCTGGGCTGATGAGAAAAGCGATGACAATTACCAATAAACTGCGAATGCGCCTTGAAATAATCTGATTTGAAAAAATGGGAAAAGTCACCATCATCCCGCTCAATCGAACCATAATAAGGATATATCCCGGAGTTAAAAGGAGTATTTTATCGAGGAACTCAAACATTTATTGTGCAACTACAACGATTTGGTTATAGATTTCCTGAGTATAGGCAAGCAGAATATCTAAAAACCAGGGCATCAAGAGAATAATAACGATACCCACAATTCCCATTTTGGGAATAAAAGTCAGCGTCATTTCTTGAATAGAAGTGATAGCCTGAAAAATGGCAACTGTTAGACCAATAATAAGGCCAGACAATAAAATGGGAGCTAAAATCAAGGTGGCCGTGGTCATTGTTTCCCTGCTTAAATAAATCACATAATCTACATTCATTTAAAACCTCTCACTAAAGAGTCAATAATCAGATACCAGCCATCAACCATCACAAAAAGCAGTATTTTAAATGGCATGGAAATCATAATTGGCGGTAACATCATCATACCCATCGAAAGTAAGACACTGGCAACAACCAAATCGATGAGAAGCATCGGCAGATAGAGTAAAAAGCCGATTTGAAAAGCAATATTGATTTCACTGATGACGTAGGCTGGAATAATAATCCATAGGGATAGTTCATCGGGAGAAGCAGGCCGGCCTTCATTGCGAAGCTTGATAAAAAGCTCCAGGTCCTTTTCCCGGGTCTGTTTCAGCATAAATGCCTTGATGGGCACGGCAGCCCTGCCCAGGGCATCAGCCTGACTTATTTCCTCATTTAGATAGGGCTGCAGCGCTGTTTCATTGATCTGAGCCAGGACAGGCTGCATAATAAAGAAGGTGATAAAAAGAGCTAAGCCCACGAGTATTTGATTGGATGGAATCTGCTGGGTTCCCATGGCAGTTCGCAAAAAGTGAAAAGTGATTGTTATACGTGTAAAAGATGTCATCATGATGATGATTGATGGACTGAGAGAGAGAATTGTAATGAGCATAACAATTTGTAAACTGAGGACAAAATCTTCCGGAGTCTCGCTTTCCTCTACACCAAAAATGATTTTGGGGATGGGATTCTGAGCGCTCATATCTGAAGGCAAAAAGAAAAGTATTCCCAGAAATAACAAAATAAAAAATGACTTGCGACCTGGTTTATTCACTCTCGTCTCCACCTGCCTTTTGAAGAAGCTTTGAGAAATCCTCACTATCATCAGCGCCGGTAGAAACTGTCTTCAGCAGATTTATAGATGCATCGGAAACGCCTATCAAAAGCCTCTCATCTTCGACCTCTATTAAGGCGAGATAGTGTTTTGTATCGAGATATTGGCGGCTCAGCACACGAATAGTCCCATTCTCAGGTTGAATCACCTTTTTTTGATATAGCCGAGCGCCGAAATAGAATAAAGCAAGCAAGACTGCTACGGTAAAAACAACTCTCCAGATTGAGTAATCACCAAGGGGCTGCGATTTTGGCTCTGAACTGCTTATATCTGATCCGAGATAGGCAAAAATCAATATCAGCCCTAAAAGCAGCAATAAGAGCCAAGCTGCTTTTTTCAGCTTTTCTTTTTGGTCCTGACTCAATTGCTGACCAGTGATCATGTTTTGTCCTTTTTCCCTGCTAACTGAGTGATTCTGATGCCAAAATGATCGTCAATAACTACGACTTCACCTTCTCCAAATTTTCTGCCATTGACGAGCAGGTCTAAAGGTTCACCCGCTGATTTGTTTAATTCTACAACGCTGCCAGTTCCAAGTTTTAACAAGTCTTTTATCAGAATAGTTTTTTTCCCAAGCTCAGCAATAACCTCCAGCTCGACATCCATCAACATATCAAGCCCTTCTGATTTTGCAGCTGGACCGGCTCCTCTTGTACTGAAACTCTGAAAATCGGCAGGAGCAATGCCCACGGCTTCATTATTCTCATATCCAGAAGCAGCTTCGGTCGATAGACCTTTATCAAAGAGATGGCCTTCACCGGTTCGCCAAAGATAGTGCCCGATTGAAAAGCGGCCAAAATCTGAATCAACTGAATAGATAAGATGAATACCAGCTTCTTCATTCATCGCATTAAGCAAAGCTTCGGGGGAAGGAAGCAACTCAATTTTCAGATCACTTATCTGGATATCCACCCCTTCTGTTTGAAAAGCAACCTGTACTTGTCCAACAATTTGATTGGCGCCTTCCTGCAAACCTTCAAGATGTGATGCATCAATCTCACTTTCCGGTGCATCACCTATCATCGCTGCGTATAGGTTTAAACCTGTTGCTGGCTGGATAATAAACAAATGCTTTATCTTCCAAACTCCGTCAGAGACAAAATGGAGCATTATGGATGGAAATGATTCGTTTGGGACCAGGCTAATCAGATTTTCAACGGG
>DSDE01000191.1 GCA_011049095.1 Fidelibacterota bacterium | reverse complement strand
ATTATCTACAGTTTCAATGCGTCAAAATTTGGCACAAGCTGGGGCGGCTGGTCTCTGAAATGGTATAAGGTGATGTTTACAGACCGCAGCCTCTGGGCCGCAGTGATGAATAGCCTTATCATTGCCCTGGTCAGCTCTACGGTCAGTGTCATTTTAGGTACGATGGCGGCTTTAGGCTTAAACCGCTATAAACATAAAGCACAGAAATTCTTCAATGCGTTGCTTTATCTGCCTATGATTATTCCTGAACTTGTCCTTGGTGTCGCTTTGCTTATGTTTTTTGTTTTGCTGAATGTCACTCTTGGGCTTTATTCCATTATGATTGCCCACATAACCTTCAGTATCAGCTATGTGACCTTTGTGGTGCTGACGCGATTAAGCAGATTCAATCGCTCACTGGAAGAGGCCAGTTATGATCTTGGCGCCACACCCTGGCACACCTTCTGGCATATCACATTCCCTATTATTTTCCCGGGAATCTTAGCCGGCTATCTGCTGGCATTTACGATGTCTATTGATGATTTTATTATCACCTTTTTCACGTCTGGTGTAGGCTCGACCACTTTGCCGCTAAAGATATACTCTATGATTAAGTTCAGCGTTACCCCGGGAATCAACGCCATTTCAACAGTAATCGTGGTTTTTACTGTGATTCTTCTTACCTTTGTCCAGGTTTTGCAGACACGCAATGATGATAAGATGCGTCAAATGAAGGCGCGAAACATAGAAACACCATAAGGAGAGAAAGATGAAAAAATGGATGCTATTGCTGCCGATCGTAATGGTTCTTAGCAGTTGCGGCTCCAAGCTTCCTGAGCTGCACATCTACAACTGGGATGATTATATTGAAAAATCGATCCTGAAAGAGTTTGAAAAAGAGTACAATTGCCGAATAATCTATGACACTTTTGCTAGCAATGAAGACCTGCTGGCGAAATTTCAAGCCGGTGCGAAAGGCTATGATGTTATTTTTCCATCAGATTATATGGTAAATACGTTGGCCAGCCAGGATATGCTATATCCGATTCAACACGATAAAATACCAAATTTGAAATATCTTGATGAACAATTCAGCAATCCTCCCTATGATCCCGGTTTAATGTATTCGATACCCTATACTTACGGTTTTAGTGGCATTGGTTATGATACAGATGCTTTTGACAATGAGCTCAATTCCTGGAAAATATTTTGGGATGCAGCTTACAATGACCGGATGATTCTCCTGGATGATATGCGGGAAGTTTTTGGCATTGCCTTTAAAATCCTGGGATACAGCATCAATGACACTGACCCCAAGCATTTGGCAGAAGCCGCTGAACTTTTGAAAGAGCAAAAAAAGTATCTGCGCAAATATGATTCAGCAATGTCAAAAAACTTGCTTCTCAGCGGTGAAGTCGCATTGATTCACCACTGGAGCGGCGACGTCTATCAATTGATTGAGGAAGATGGGCGTATCGCTTTTTCTATACCTGAGGAAGGTTCTGTCCTTTTCACTGATTGTATGGCCATTCCCAAAACTGCTCAAAATTTAGAATTGGCCGAAAAATTCATTGATTTTATCCTCCGTCCGGAAATTAGCGCCAGAATTATCAATACAATCTGGTATCCGATGCCCAATACCAAGGCGCTGGAATTGATTGATCCGGAAATCCGCTCCGATGAAAATATCTTTCCCCCTGCTGAAGTCATCAAGCGAAGTGAATTTCTCCAGGACCTTGGAGAATACACCAGCGTGATGGAAAAAGTCTGGACAGAACTAAAAATTAATTGATACACAAAAAGGAAACAGAAATGAAAAAACTATTTTTTCTCCTTGCATTGACTGCAACACTTTCCGCTCAAATCGGACTGGAGTATTCTGCGGGCATTTACAGCAATTATGTTTGGCGTGGATATAACCTGGATGTTAAACCCATCGTCGTTCCCGATGTGATACTTTCTTTTGGAGAAGGTAATTTCTGGGTTGATTATTGGGGAGCATTTGGCCAAGACCAAAAAGAACTGGACATTATCGCGGGCTACACATTTGAACTCAATGATAATTTTGCCATAGAGCCGGGACTTACCTACTATTTTATTGATTTTGATTCAGACTTTTCTTCAACAGAACCCTTTCTGAATATTTACGCGGGTTTAGGAAATTTTCCACTAACACTGGTGACAGCCTATGATCTGGATTATGAAACACTTTACATCGAACCGTCTGCCGATTATGAATTAGAGGCAGGAAATTTTCCCATTACAGTGACCGGCGCCGCAGGTTTCTCATTTGACAGTTATTTTAAAGGACTTAGCAATCTCCGTCTGGACCTCAGTTCCGATATCACTGTGGGACCCATTTCAATTTCACCACTGATTTCTCTCAATTTTGTACCCAGTGACAAGATTAGCAGCAATGCCTTTTTGCCGGTTTTTGCACTGACGTTCACGCCTGCAGGAGAATAGGTAAAATCCTGACATATGAGTTTTTTCTCCCTTCTGCTCATTGCCGTCAGTCTGGCAATGGATGCCTTTGCAGTCAGCGCCATCGGCGGCGCAACCATTCAGCATCTTGACCGGCGCACCTGCTTTCGCCTCAGCTTTCACTTTGGCTTATTTCAGTTTCTGATGCCGGTCATCGGCTGGTTTGCCGGAACACAGTTTGTGGATTATATCGCGAGATGGGACCACTGGTTTGCCTTTGCACTCCTCTCCCTTATTGGCGCAAAAATGATATTCGAAAGCTTCCAGAGCATCGATCAGAGCGTGCGGGATATCAGCCGTGGCTGGACTTTGGTAAGCCTCAGCATTGCCACGAGCATTGATGCGCTGGCCATCGGGCTGACATTGGCGCTTTTGAATGTCCACATTCTGCTGCCTTCAATGCTCATTGGTATCGTTGCAGCGTTTTTTTCGTTAATGGGAATTGCTCTGGGGCGGCGATTTGGCATCAAATTTGGCCCCAAAATCTACCTCCCCGGCGGGCTGATTCTCATCTTTCTGGGCATTCGGATTCTCCTAAGCCACCTTGGCGGATGAATGTAGAATGATGAATGATAAATTTAGAATGCGGCGCTCGATGACCGGCAGTGTTTCAATATCCCTATCCCCCGGAGCCTTCCCCTTTCCAAAGGGGAGTAATGTTCCAACAATTCAATGATATACGAGGTATTCTCCCTCCCCTTTTCCAAAGGGGAGGGTTGGGGTGGGGTTATTCGCACCGGTCACCGAGCGGT
>DSDE01000510.1 GCA_011049095.1 Fidelibacterota bacterium | reverse complement strand
TGCTGGGACTGCGCTATCATGGCCCCTTTGACGATTTGAGCATTCAAAAAGGGCTCGACCATTTTGTCATACCCTGGGATGAGGTTAGCGACAGTGATGGTACCGGCATCGTGCACATCGCACCCGGCTGCGGAAAAGAGGACTTCTCTCTGTCAAAGAGCAATGAAATTGAGGTCATTGCGCCACTGGATGAATTTGGTAATTATCTCGATGGCTTTGACTACCTCACCGGCAAAAATGTGGATGATGTCACACCAGAGATTTTCACCAATCTAAAAGAAAAAGGCATTGTCTATCTCATTGACCAAATCAAGCACCGCTATCCTGTCTGCTGGCGTCATGGCACGCCTCTCGTCTTTCGCCTGGTAGAAGAGTGGTTTATCTCTATGGATGAAATGCGCTATGAAATGATGGATGTTGTGAAAGAAATCAACTGGATTCCTGACTGGGGCTACGAGCGAGAGATGGACTGGCTGCGCAATATGGGCGACTGGATGATTTCAAAAAAACGCTACTGGGGCCTTAGTCTGCCTATCTGGGAATGTAAAAGCTGCGGCAATATCGAAGTGATTGGCGGATATGAAGAACTCAAAGAGAAGGCAATCAAGGGCTGGGATAATTTTAAAGCTCACACCCCACACAAACCCTACATTGATGAGGTAGAAATTTGCTGCTCAAAATGCCGGGGCGCTGTGAAAAGAATTCCCGACGTAGGAAACCCCTGGCTAGATGCCGGCATTGTTCCATTCAGCACCATGCACTATCTCACCGACAATGAATACTGGAAGCAGTGGTTTCCTGCTGATTTTATCACTGAAAGCCTGCCTGGACAGTTCCGTAATTGGTTTTATTCGTTGCTGGCAATGAGCACTGTATTGGAAAAAAGAGCGCCTTTCAAGACCGTACTGGGACACGCCTTAGTCAAAGATGAAAAAGGCAACGATATGCATAAAAGCGCCGGCAACGCCATCTGGTTTGAAGATGCTGCAGAAAAAATGGGCGTTGATGTGATGCGATGGATGTACACCGCCCACAATCCGGAACACAACCTAAACTTTGGCTACACCATTGCCAATGAGATGCGAAAAAAGCTTTTAACCTTGTGGAATATGTACAGCTTCTATATTACCTATGCTGAAATCGATCAATTTAACCCCTACCTTGTTGACCCTGAAAAAATTGAATACAGTGACCTTGACCGGTGGGCGATGGCTAAGGTTCACACTTTTCTCAAAGAGGCAAAGGCAGATTATGATGAGTTTCATGCAGAAAGGCTGATGCGGCGCTTTGAAGACCTTCTGGATGATCTCTCTAACTGGTATGTCCGCCGCAGTCGCAGACGCTTCTGGAAATCAGGAGATGACAGCGACAAAACTGCCGCCTACTACACCCTGCATTGTTCACTTCGCCTTATGATTTCCGCTATCGCACCGATTATGCCCTTTATTGCTGATGAAATCTACCAGAATCTGGTTAGCTCCGTTAACCCTGACGCACCGGAAAGCATCCACCTTACATCATTTCCAAAAGCCGATGAATCAAAAATAAATACAGACCTGCTGGAAGAAATTGATACGATTATCCGGATTGTAGAGATGGGTCGAGCGGCCCGAAACAAGGCAAATATTCGGGTTCGGCAGCCTCTTTCGGTTCTGCAGGTTAAAGTCAGATACCCTCATCAAAAACAATTTGTCGTCAAATTAGCCGACCAGATTAAAGAAGAGCTGAACATCAAAGAAGTGCAGCTTTTAGATGATATCAGCAGCCTGGTAAACTATACCGTAATGCCCAACTTGCCGGTTCTGGGCAAAAAACTTGGGAAAGCGCTTGGCACCGTCAGAAATGAATTGGCAAATATGCCGGTCAATGATGTGGTAGCGGCGGTAAAAGCCCGACACTCGCTTCAAGTTGCAGGGCACACACTGGAAGCTGATGATTATTACCATAAAAGAAAACGATAACATTACTGCGGTGGAAGATAAAGGCTACTTTATTGCCCTAGAAACAAAGATTACAGAAGAATTACGGGAAGAAGGTCTGATTAGAGATTTAATACGCCACATACAGACCCTTCGTAAAGATGCTGACTTTAATGTCGATGACCGCATCGAGCTGCTGCTTAGAGGCGACTCGGAATTACTAGCCGCGGCTGACAAGCATCGCAGCTACCTGATGAATGAAACCCTTGTTACTCACTTTGGAATCCTCTATGGTCCTGCAGAAATTGAAAAAGAATTGAAAATAGAACAATATACTATTAATGTAATGTTAAGGAGAGCGAAAGGAGCTTGAGATGAGCACCAAACCAGAAGAAAAAAAGACACTGACAGCGGAAGAGCGGGAGTACTTCCGAAATGTGATTATGGAAAAGAGAGACGATTTGATAAAAAAGCTGGAATACAAGCGTGAGACGTATCTGAACAATACGCCAGGCGGCCAAAGCAGCGTTGATTCAAATTATGCCTATCATATGGCCGATGTTGGTACTGATGCCCAGGAGCGTGAAAAAAGCTTTATGCATTTTACCAGAGAAAATAAGTATTTAGGCTCCCTAAATGAAGCTTTAGACAGAGTTGACCGCGATCCCGATTACGGCTTCTGTATTGAATGTGGCTCTAGAATACCTGATGAACGGCTGATTGAGGTTCCCCATACCAGGCATTGTGTCGAATGCAAATCTAGAATTAAATGAAATCTGATCCATTTTCTCTTTATGTTTAACTCAATAATTTTGGTGTAATATTGTTTATTTCACGTTCTATATTATTAAATCATTATCTATTTTCTGAAAGAAAACTTTTCTTCCAGAAAAAATTTTTGCCGAGAAAGTTTATTTTTCAAAAAAATATACCCCAAAGCAGCTGAAAGCCCATCAGTAAAAGGCCAGACTTTTACAAAATTTTATTCAATAGAAAGAAAATATTAAGAAAAGCAGCATAAGACAAAAAGGCTGAAAATGAGGCAGTTTGACCTCTATGCAGAACAAACAGAAATCGTGACAATCCATATCTCTGTGCCGCCACAGCAGCGCCCGGAACGGATTGACCGCTATCTTACCGAGGCAATCGCGGATATCTCCCGGGCAAAAGTACAGGTGCTGCTCCAAAAAAATCTGATTCAAAAAAATGGCAGCACCAATATTCGCCCTTCAGATAAAGTCAAGGCAAACGACTTTATCATCGTAGAAATACCCCGTCCCAGACCGCTGAAAGTCGAG
>DSDE01000044.1 GCA_011049095.1 Fidelibacterota bacterium | reverse complement strand
ATATAACCAGACCGCCATCACTTCTGATTCATCAAGGATATCCAGCTCGATCTTTAGCAGACCCTGAACCACATTGCCTTGAACCGGCGATTTGAAAATTAATTCGGGAGCGCTTTTATCTTTCTGTTCCTGTGGGCAGGAGAAAAGCAGGAAAATAATAATAATAAATATTGAATGTCTCAGATTATTTATTTTCATTAAATCTCCCGCCAGAAACTAAAATTATTGACCTGTCGCAGCGATTGACTAAAATAAAATCTGCCTATTTTTAATATTTCTTGATTCATCACATATAAAATAGTGAATTTTCAGCTCTATCAACAATAAAAGCTGCAAGATAGAAAAATCTTTATCTGGAATAATAAAAATAGCGCTTGCTTTTATTAACTAAAATCATTAATCTTACTACGCTTTTTGACATTGATACCGCGGAGTGGAGCAGCTGGTAGCTCGTTGGGCTCATAACCCAAAGGTCGGAGGTTCGAATCCTCCCTCCGCTACTAAGAGAACCGAGATAACCCCTTGCAAAACAAGGGGTTTCTTGCTTTATGAGCATTATTTCTTTTGTGTCATAAACATAGCAATTACGTTGCAATACGACCGAATACGATGGGTTTAGCAGGAAACTGTCATAAATACGTCATAGTAAAAGAGCCTGCAGATTGGCTCTGGCTGTGCATTTTGAGATAAGGCGCGGCAGAAATCCCCCATTTATCTATTTATCTTCCAGACCCTGTCCATTGTACTATTTACTGGTTTTCGCAAGCTTCTCTTGCCAGTTGAAATTCCGTCATCTCGCACCAATGTAATTCTTCGACATATCTTTTCTGCCTGACTATCGCGGTTTCACGTCATAGGCACTTAGTCTTTTTAGCCATTTTGTCTGAGAATGAGAGTATGAAAAACAGGACTTGGGTTAATGTTTCTCTTAATCCATTAAAGAAACTTTAGCACCGGATCAGGAGAAAAGCACCCAAATAATAACATGGACCTGTTTCTCAGGCAAGCCCGTGCTATCCCTAATAAAAAATAGACCCAAAACCGAAAGGAGACCCCCAATGAGACAATCCATCTCAGAAACCCTGCAGCGGCGTGACGGACTCTCTACTGCAGAAGCCGACCGTATCGTGGACAAACTCCGCGATGAACTCTTTGCCCGACTTGATATGGGCGAGATGCCCTTTGGCCTGATGGAAGAAGAGGGCTTGGAACCCGATTTGATCCTATGAAACAATTCATTGTGGAAATCTGGCGTCAGCCAAATGAACGCTACCAGCACCGCCTGCTGGTTGAAGCCGAATCCAGCGCCGAACTTCTGGAAAAGATAGGCCACGCCAATGAGAGCAGTGAGTTTTTGCGCTCCATTAAACAGTATCTGGAAGTCATCACCATTCAGTCAGACCATAAAGGCGAAAACTGGCTTACCGATGACATCACCATCAAATCCTATTCGGAGGCCGTATGAAAACCATCACGGTACACTGGACAGAGATTCGCAGATATGAATTCCCTGATGATGCACCGGTACATGACGAAGATGCCCTCTGTGATTGGGTAGATATGCACCCGGAAGCTAAGGGCAACTGGGATCACTTCGCCGTATCCTATGACTCTGACACCTGGGACATCGTGGATATTTCAGAAACGGAGGCTGGAAATGGGTAGATATTACAGCGGTGACATCAGCGGCAAGTTCTGGCCCGGCATACAGAGCAGCAATTCACCTGAACGCTTCGGATGTGATCCATAGGAACCACCGGTAGTCTATTACTGCACCAATGACCTGGAAAGCTGTCAGCAAGAACTCGCCGCCATCGAGAAGAAGCTTGGACGCAAGATGAAAGTGCTGAAAAACTACTTCGAGAAACAAGGCGGCAGCTTCTACAATAGTGAAGCCATCAAGTCTATGGGCATCAGCAATGATGATTTCAGCGACGATGCCGACTGGGAGCTTGGCAAAAAGATCGAAGCGGCACTCATTGAGAATGGTATCTGCTGCTTCGAAGCGGAAGTCTAATATAAATCCGGCATACAGGGGAAAAGCTGTGTGCCGCAAGCTTCTCCTTTATTTGAGAGAGAGCTCTGCGCAATTGCTAAGGATAGGCTCGTAATAGATGATATTCCTGGTTAAAATAAAGTAAATATCTTTGTGTAAAACTGGCTCTAGCATGGAAATGGAGACACTGCTAAAGTGGCCGCAAAGGTTGGAAACGCACAAAATGCCAATATCATCATGAAACTCTGATATGTTCATAGGCGCCCTAGCTATAATACCAGCATACCTGACCGAACACTTCCTCTTATGCCGGAATTTTGGGCATACTCAGGTTCTCACCCAATCGCAATGATGGATGTGCCCCAAAATTGCTAAAAGTAGTGCATATAGCATTAAATTGCACTAAATTAGTGCAGATGATAGCTTTAGCCTTAAATAATGACTTTTTACTGAAGAGAGACTATAATGTTTGATCCAAGCTTGCCCTACAATTCATTGCCTTTGCTGCCGCCCGATGTCAATCTGCGCAGCCCAATAATTCTTGAGAAAACCATTCAGGCAGCCCGCTCACTCTCCTTATTGAATGGCTCATGTATGCAGCTCCCTAATCCTGCCATACTAATCAATTCCATCATACTACAGGAAGCAAAAGATTCTTCTGAAATTGAAAATATTGCCACAACCCACGATGCCCTGTTTAAAGCGTACAGCTCAGAAAGGAATAATCTGGACTCACAAACCAAGGAGGTGCTTAATTATCGGGAAGCACTTTGGACTGCCTACAATCAGCTTAAGGTACGCCCGCTTCTTACAACAAATCTCTTTATCCAGATCGTTCAAACGCTTAAAAAAAACAATGCAGCGATACGCAATGCACCGGGAACCAAACTTATGAACCCGGAAACCGGAAAAGTTTACTACACGCCGCCGGAAGGTGAGTCACTGATTCGTGATTTATTAAAAAATCTGGAAGATTATATTCACGCGGAAGATGGACTGGATACTTTAATAAAAATGGCCGTCATTCATTATCAGTTTGAGGCCATTCACCCTTTTTTTGACGGCAATGGACGTACTGGAAGAATTATCAACATTCTCTATCTGGTTTCTCAGAATCTGCTTAGCCTGCCGCTGCTCTATCTGAGCCGATATATCATTCAAAACAAAGCAGATTATTATCAGGCGCTGAGAAAAGTCACATCCGATAATGCCTGGGAACCGTGGGTTCTCTATATGCT
>DSDE01000524.1 GCA_011049095.1 Fidelibacterota bacterium | reverse complement strand
GATTTCTTTTCGATTGATATTTTCCAAAATATTCTCGACTTCATCTGCTATCTGCTCAATAGTCTGCGACGACACAGGTCTTTTTGTACAAGGAAGCTGAATGCTGCGAATCAGTTTTTCCCGACTGAATTCTTCTTGTGAGCCATCGGTTTTATTTACAATAATCCGGCTGGATGTAATAAACTCATAAGTGGTAAATCGAAAAAAACATTTGCTGCATTCCCGCCGGCGCCGAATGGCATTGGATTTTGTGACAGCTCGACTATCAAGAACGCGAATATCAGGACTGGCACAGGACGGACACCTCATAAATCAATCCTTCAATTCTGCATATAGTGGGAATTTTTCACTAAGTTCATAGACCTCTTGTCGAATATTTTTCAAGGCTGATTCGTTATTCTCATTGGAAATAGCCCGGTCAATTAAGCTAGCGATTATCTTCATTTCACTGCCTTTGAAGCCCCTGCTCGTCAAAGCTGCTGTGCCGATTCTGATTCCGCTTGTGATAAAAGGACTACGGGTATCAAATGGAACCATATTTTTATTGACAGTAATCCCGGCTTCTTCAAGCGCTTTTTCTGCTTTTTTCCCAGAAATATCTTTATTTCTTAAATCTACCAAAATCAGATGGTTATCGGTGCCGCCTGAAACTAACAGGTAATCTCTCGTGATAAGCTCTTCTGCTAATATTTTGGCATTGGCAATGATCTGAGCACAGTATTCCCTAAAAGAAGGCTGCAAAGCTTCGCGAAACGCCACAGCTTTTGCGGCAATTGTGTGCATTAAGGGACCGCCCTGAATGCCCGGCATCACAGTGCTGTCCAGTAGCTCACTCATTTTTTTTACTCGACCGCTTTTGGGAGCGACGATTCCAAAGGGATTCTCGTAGTCTTTTCCCATCAGAATCATACCGCCACGAGGTCCGCGCAATGTTTTATGGGTCGTGCTTGTAACAATGTGGCAATATGGCAGCGGATCGGGATGTAATTTCGCCGCGATAAGACCCGCAGGGTGGGCAATATCTGCCATGAGGGTTGCGCCAATTTCGTCGGCAATTTCCCTGAATTTAGAAAAATCATAAAAACGGGGATATGCCGAAGCGCCCGCAATAATGACTTTCGGCTTATGCTCTCGAGCTTTTTTCCATAGATCATCGTAGTCTATAAAGCCCGTTTCTCTGTTGACACCATAACTTACGATATTGTAGAGTTTACCAGAAAAATTTACTGGCGAACCGTGTGTCAAATGACCACCATGGCTTAAATCCATTCCAAGCACTGTATCGCCTGGCTTCAGGTATGTGAAATAGACAGCCATATTTGCCTGACTGCCCGAATGTGGCTGCACATTTGCGTATTCAGCGCCAAAAAGCTGGCATGCTCGTTCTCGGGCAATATTTTCTGCAAGATCAACATTCTCACAACCGCCATAATAGCGATTCCCGGGATATCCTTCCGCGTACTTATTGGTCATTACGTTACCCGTTGCCTCCAGTACGGCCTGGCTAACAAAATTTTCAGAGGCAATCATCTCCAGAGTCCGGTTTTGGCGCTTTGTCTCCAAACGCAGCGCTTCATAAATTTGCGGGTCCTCTTTCTTCAGGCGCTCAAACATTTTATTCCTCCTGATCAATTTTTTCGATGCGGCGGATATGCCTCCCTTGCTCAAATGTCGTGGAAAACCAAGTACTTAGCATCTGTCTTATAAGTTCTGGAGACGTTGTGCGACCGCCCATCACAATAATATTTGCATCATTATGCTTTCTGGCCATTTTCGCATGAGCCTCACTTGTGCAAAGAGCAGCCCTGATACCCTTGAAACGGTTGGCCGCAATGGAAATGCCAATTCCCGTGCCACATAGCAGTACTCCACAATGATCTGGATTCTCTAAAATTTTACGGGCTACTGCTTTGGCAAAATCTGGATAGTCAACAGAATCTTTTGAGTAGGTGCCTAGATCCTTTACATCATAGCCCAAAGATTGGATATGATCTAGCGCCACTGCTTTCCCATCGAATCCGCCGTGATCCGAAGCAATCCAGACTACTGTACTTTGACGGTTCGCGTAATCCACGCGTAGCATTCTCCTAAAGCTTTAAACTCTTTTGCGCTGACTTTATTTGCTTCACTGGCCAGAAAATAGTCTTTTTGTGACCCAATGATTAAGTCATTCTCTTTAAGAAAGCGAATTTTTGTATTGACTGCTGAATTGCCCTTTTTGCTGGCTTCGGAAAAATCTTCATAGGCCATATGGAATATAATCTTGTCATTAAAATCCAAGCCTTTTGGCTTGCCTGCAGAACAAGCATCGGCAATAGCCATATAGATATCACCTCTGAGCTCTAATGCCCGGCTGTTCCCGCCTGATACAGCGACAGCCTTTTCTGCCCATTCCAGAGCTGAACGATTATCAAAAAGCTGTTTATTAAGCTCTGCTATTTTGATTAGTACAGGTAGATCTTTGGGATTACGGGCAGCTATATCTTTATAGAGATCAATGGCCTTTTCCAAAAGATTTTCCAGCTCATAGACCTGTCCAAGCAAATCAACCAACGCCGAATTACTGCTGTTGAGGGGAATTGATTCTTCTAAAACCACCTGCGCTAATGGATAGTCACCCCGGTCGTAAAGCATTTTGGCATAACGGTAGCCATATTGACCCTTATTATTCTGATAGAGAGAAGCAATTCTTTCAATTGGATCACGCCCACTGCTTTCATAAGCTGCCACAATTGCCTGCTCAGCTTTTTTGTTTTCAGGATCCACAGCCAGAATGCCTTCAAGGGTCTCTATCTGCTCTTCAAAGCGGTTGGCTTTTCCGTAAAATCCGGCCAACTCAAAGAGATATTCCGGATTACCAGGGTATAGAGAATTAATTTTTGTATAAATCCTTATGCTTTCTTCCACATTATTGCGGTTATAGTAGGCAGATAATTGCAAAAGATGCTTGTCAGTAGGCTGATAGATTAGTCCTTCATCTATAGCCCAGGAAGCGCTATCTAATTGATTTAGCTTGAAATAACACCATGCCATATCTTCAAACAGCGGGTCAACAAAATCTTCGGCACAACCAAGGTCGATTACTTCCTTATAATTTTTCAACGCTTCATTCCAGTTTTCCTGGATTTTATACTGATTTCCATTGCTAAGTTTGAAAGCACATTTATTATAGTTTGTTTTCCGTATTGAATCCCTTTTTGCTTTCTGGAGGGCTAGTTTTTCTTCCTGGCTCTGTTCTTCCACTGGTACGCAT
>DSDE01000260.1 GCA_011049095.1 Fidelibacterota bacterium | reverse complement strand
TTTATAAACTGCTGCAGACTAAGTAAATCGTTTTAGATAATTTTAATTGCTTATAAATTTAAAATAAGGTAATAAACAAGTGGAGGGTTTCTCAATGGAGATTTTTCAGCGCCCAGAGGTCGCTTGGTTTCTCGTTGGACTGGTTTGTATTTTGGCCGAATTTGTCCTGCCTGGAGTAGTGATTATCTTTTTTGGCATTGGCGCATGGGTCACAGCCTTTTTACTCCTCATATTTTCATTTTCTTTTGGCCTCCAGGTTCTATTTTTCGTCCTTGCCTCTGTTATTTCTCTGCTTACTTTGAGAAAGCGCCTAAACCGAGTGATGGCCCTAAAACCAAATGTGACGGCTGAGATGCGCAGCGAAGGTTTTCTGGGAGAAACAGCTGTCTGCAGAGGTCCTCTTTTACCAGGAAAAATCGGTAAAGTTGAATATAAGGGCGCTATTTGGGAAGCCTGGAGCGATGAGGCCATCGAAACAGAGCGTCTGGTTACAATTATTGATGTGGATAGCATCAAATTAAAAGTCAAAGCAAAATAGGAGTTTATCATGAGCAGTGAAACCATTATTATTATTGGATTTGCCATTGTTCTTTTTGTGGTTTTTCCCAAATCCATTAAGATTGTCCCCCAGCGCAATGCTTTTATTGTGGAGCGCTTTGGTATGTATCAGGCAACCCTTTTAGCCGGTTTTCATTTTATTCTCCCTTTTATAGACAAGGTAAGCTACAAACACACTTTAAAAGAGCAGGCAATTGATGTGGCCAGTCAGATTTGTATTACACAAGATAATATTTCTGTAGAAGTTGATGGTATTCTCTATCTCCAGGTAGTAGATGCTCAGAAATCTTCTTATGGAATAGATGATTATCAATTTGCCGCTACCCAGATAGCCCAGACAACCATGCGTTCCATAATTGGAAAAATGGAGCTGGATAAAACTTTTGAAGAGCGGGATCAGATCAATGGTACTATTGTTGAGGCAGTGGATAAAGCCAGCGATCCCTGGGGTGTGAAAGTAACCCGCTATGAGGTAAAGAATATTACGCCGCCCCAAAGCATTAAAGATGCAATGGAAAAACAGATGCGGGCAACACGTGAGAAAAGGGCGATGATTGCCGAATCAGAAGGCGACCGCCAAGCTAAAATTAATCGTGCCGATGGTGATAAACAGGAATTAATTGCCAGGTCAGAGGGAGAAAAACAAAAACGGATCAACGAAGCGGAAGGTCGGGCTGCAGAAATTGAGCGAGTCGCTGCTGCCACTGCCAATGGTCTGCGTATGATTGCATTGGCTATCAACGAACAGGGTGGAGCAGAGGCAGTAAAACTCCGCATTGCCGAGCAGTATCTGGATCAATTTGGAAAATTAGCACGCCAAAATAATACGATGATTGTGCCAGCTGAGCTCTCTAATGTCAGCGCAATGATTGCCACAGCCACCAAAATCTGGGACGCAAGCAAGAGCTGATTTAATTTTGAGGCTATTGTGAATTTGATATATTCTCTGCCAGAGAAGGCTGAAGCTTATGAGCCATATTGTACTGCAGATAAATTTTAGCTATGCCGGCTTTATAACGAATTTGAACATGAGGGTGTGATTCCTCAATTTTGCAGAGTTTTTGCTCCAGCGCCTCCATATCTAACATTGGAAAAACCGTCCTGAGACGCATTGTCATCCATATTGCCTCTTCTACCAAAACAGGGGAATCCAAAGCAATTTCTAGGTTTTGCAGAGAAGCTGCCAGATTGGGTTCTGCCGTTAGCTTTCCCATAAAAATTATAGCAAGTAAAAGCACCCCCAATAGGCTTCGGCTTAATTTTGCTGAGCTGATCATATTTATTTCCTCCTTCATCTCAGCATAATGAGAAGCTAACTTGGTAAATAGTTGGCCACTAATGGAAAAACCTGACAAAAAAAGAAAGGAGTCTGTAGCCCGGAACACTGGGAACCCAATGTTCACAGTGGGTGCCTGCCCTCTACTTCAACCTTTCTTGATTTGCCGAGGCAAAAAGAACTGATTTCCATAGAGATGAGCTTGGGCCCCAAACGTATCATGTTAGTTCCAGCATCCTTTGTTGCTACAGACTCCCATTTTTCAAAAAGCTCTTGTCCTTCATCATTAAGCTAATGTTAAAAAACGCATCCATCAAGACAATTCAATAGAAAATCACAAATAAATACCTTGCAGGAGTTCGTTCACCAATGTATAATAAACGCTATAGATTAACCCATTGTTTATGTACCAGTACTCCTCTGTCCCATACAGCAAAATAGTTTTGATTTTCCTGAACCCAGTCACCTAAAATAAGGGCATAACGTCCATTTTCTATAATAAGGGTTGGCTCATGAATGTGTCCCATGATAGCCACATCGTATCCTTTATTCCATATTTTCCGTAAAAACTGACTCATCTCAGCAGCATGGTCTTTCATTGTTTTTAATTTTTCTTCAGTATAAGGTTTTTCTGATTGAGAAACCGCAGCGGCAATACGATAAACGATCTTTTTCCCCAGGAGACTGAAAAGGAAAATAGCAAGTTTTGAGCGGAGGATTATTTTTAGCAGGCGGTATTTATAGTCATTTTGAAGAAGCCCATCTCCGTGTGTCAGGAAAAAGCTTTTCCCCTGATGCAAAAAGGAGATTTCATCAGGATATGGAATAATACCCAATTTCCGAGTGAGGAATCCTTCTATCCAGTAGTCGTGATTTCCCGCTGCGTAGTGGATGGCAATATTATTTTGTCGAAGCTCAGTCAGTTTCTCGATAATTGGTTGAAATTGCAAAGGATAATTTTCACCAAAATCAAACCAGAAGTCGAAAAAGTCTCCCAGAATAAAAAGGGTTCCACCGGAATCATTGATGTGATCAAAAAATTTGCAGAGGGCAGACAGTTTTGCTTTTTCCCGAGGTGATTCGTGTATCGAGAGGTGAACATCGGAGATAAAGAAAAAGGGCAGTTTTAGCGCGGCTTCTGTGCCGGTTTTTAACTGCTCTGAATGTTTGCCGATTCGCTCTGCCAAAAAGCTGTCTGACTATTTGCCCAAAGTGGCGACCATGACGCCCTTGATGGTATGTACTCGGTTTTCTGCCTGGTCCCAGACCTTGCTTTGGGGGCTGAGAAAAACATCATCACTGACTTCCATAGCCTCAAGACCATATTGTTGATAAACTTCCTCGCCAACGATGGTATTGCGGTCGTGAAAAGCCGGCAGACAATGGAGAAAAATCGTCTCTTTCTTTCCAGTGAGCTCCATCATTTTTTTATTG
>DSDE01000040.1 GCA_011049095.1 Fidelibacterota bacterium | reverse complement strand
GTATAGATCCGGTGGGGAAAAACCTGATACACTTTGGATTGCTCTGCCTCTACGGGAAAATAGCTCAGCTCCAGCCACAGTTTTTTCCCGATGGCCTCGATGATGCGCTCCAAGACCGCGTCAAAATCCGAATAATCATAAATACCTGGATTTTGGTTGAAAATCAAAGGCTCGTCTAAGGTTTCCATTGGCAGCAGCACATCGCCGGGAGCAAGAGATTCCAGCTTTTTCTCCAGCGCCTGAATATCCTCGGCGATGCGGCCTGTGCGCAGGTTTTTGATAAAGCTCTTGAGAAAATGAAAAGCCAGCAGCTCATTTTGCTGAATCATCGGCAAAATCATTCCCCGATAAAGCGATGGTAAGCGCCACGCTTTCTCCCGACCCCGAATGTAAGATTCTTCCAGCGGCAGCGCTTCAGCAATGTCCTGCATATCCCGCTGTAGGGTTCGCTGGCTTACGCCGGAAAATTCTCGCATCAGCAGCTTCACCGACACCGCTTTTCCACTGCTTAAATATTCCAAAATGCGGATGAGACGAGCTTTTTGAGAATAATCAGACATAGACTAAAATAATGAAGCCAAAACACAATGTGTAGTAAAATCTCGTCTTTTCGCTTAGAAAAACACAGGCAGAAACGGACTGAAAATCATAATATCCTTGCATAACAGGAATGTGATTCCCAATCTATGAGGTGAATGGCTGAAAAACAGCGATGCAAATGATTCCTCACCGATACCGATTTCTCACTGCTCAAATATTCCAAAATGCGGATGAGACGAGCTTTTTGAGAATGTTAAGGCATAAAGCAAATTAATAAATACACCCATCAATTGCGTAGAGATTTTTCGTATTTGTCCATCTGGAATAGGTATTTTCCAAAAATTGTGTCCCCAAAAAATTTTCCTTCCGGGTGATTTTTTTTGTTAACCGCCATAATACGACGGTACAATGATTAACTTAATCTATCAAAATAAGAAAGGGAGAAAAATGGATGAGACCAAACTCAGGAATTTGATTATTGGACGAATGGAGGAATTAGCATTGAGCAAACGCCAGCTCTTTGAGAAAATGGGACGGCGAAATCTCAGCAAAGCCAGCCGTCATTTCCACAATCTTTTTGAATTTCACGCGGGCTTTTCATCGTTTGTTGAGGATCTTTGTGAAGCCCTGGAACTTCCGCTCAGCAGTGTTCAGGACATTCTCAATGAATACGCAGAAGAGGAGCGCCAAAAAGAAATCGAATATGAACGGTCAATCTTTCGGCCTCATATCGTCTGTATGTGCAGCAACGCTTTGCCAAGCCCCATTTTTGCAGGAGGAGCCGCATTTCACAGGCGCTTTATCTATCTCGATGAAAAATTTATGAGCGCAGATTGGGAAACACAGAAAAAATTGGCCAAAGAGCTTATTCTCAAGCACTTCCAGGAGGAAAATGGCGCTATTGTTGCCTTTGGTCCCATCATCCATTATGTGATGCGGCTTGAATACGGATTGGGTTTGCAATATTATCATATTTTCGATATTCAGGGTAACTACATTGAAAATGCCTCGCCAGACCTTCAGCGAAATCCGGGTCAGCCCATGGGAATAAGTCTGCGCTGAGCCGAACAAAAAGCAAAGCGCTCTGAAAATCCTGCCATTTATTGTAACGAAAGCATCCTTGCTTTCGATAGAAAAATGTCAAATACTGTGTGAAAATCTCAATAATACCTTGCAAATCGGGACCAACATTCCTAATTTGCAAGGTATGAACTACTTACACCGCCATTTAGAAAAGACGATTAAAGATGCCATAAACTGGTCCAAAGTCGTCTTGTTGCTGGGTGCGCGTCAGACTGGAAAAAGCACAATGCTCCGTCATTTATTTCCTGATTATCAGCATATTACATTTGATCCGGTGACCGATTTATATGGTGCGCGCACCGATCCGGACTTTTTTCTGAATAATTTCTCCAAGCCGCTTATTCTCGATGAAATTCAATATGTTCCTCAGCTAATGCCGGCCTTGAAGCGCTATGTGGATAATTCGGAGCGCAAGGGTGAATTTATTCTCACCGGCAGCCAAAATCTGATGTTGATGCAGCAGGTGAGTGAGTCTTTGGCGGGAAGAGTGATGATATTCCATCTCGCACCCTTCACCCTTTCAGAGATGTCCGAATCACCTGCACCGTTGCCCTTTCTATCGGCCTGGCTCAATCAGGAAACAGATTTCTGGGAAAAGGAAAAACCGCGTCATGCCATAATGCCGCTGCTGAAATACCTTTGGCGGGGAATGTATCCGGGAATCACAGAATTGCCTGATGAAGCCATTTCTTATTATTATCAATCATATCTCAGCACCTATATTGAACGAGATGTCCGTCTATTGGGAAATATCAGCGATGAGGCCGACTTGGGACGCTTTATGCGACTGCTGGCAGCGTTGACGGCTCAGGAACTCAACTTTAGCCAACTGGGCAGAGAAATATTTATTACCCCGAAAACGGCTAAAAATTGGCTGGACATTCTGCGAAAAAGCTATCAATTCTTAGAAATTCCGCCCTGGAAAGGCAATGCCATCAAGCGGCTTAGCGGTAAAGCAAAAGGAATACTCACCGACTCGGGTCTGATTTGCTTTTTACAGCAAATTCCTTCGGCAGAAGCCCTCAGCGGGCATCCTCTTTACGGCCGGCTTTTTGAAACCTGGATATTGAATCGCCTGAGCACTCTTCTGTCGCTGCTTCCCGGAAAACCGAGTCTTTATCACTGGCGAACCAATGGCGGCGCAGAAGTGGATGCCGTCATTCACTACAATCAGATGCTTTATCCTGTAGAAATTAAGGGAAAATTCAGCGGTATCACAAAAAATGAGATCAGCGGAATCAATGCTTTTCATCAGACCTATGCAAATTCAGGCCCCGGACTGCTCATCTATGCCGGTGATGAAAATTATCCCCTGAGCCGTAACGCCGCCGCAATCTCCTGGAAAATGTTTTGATTCTTTGAAAATGAACCGATACAGGGCTTGCGAAAGTAAGAATCTTGTGTAATAGCTTTGACTTATGATGCCAGCCCAAAAAACTCAGCCAGAGTCTGGAGCATCTGCGTAATCGGCTGAACAAAAACCGATTCTCTGATGCGCCAAGTTTCGGTGACGGGTGCCGCGACCAGCAATATTTCTGCCTGAGTATCACTAAAACTAATATAATTCCCCTTGCTAAGGTCCGGTGACAAACTTGCCTTGCATTCCACGGCAGCAGTTTTTCCACCATATTCCAAAATAAAATCGAGTTCTGAGC
>DSDE01000041.1 GCA_011049095.1 Fidelibacterota bacterium | reverse complement strand
TTTGGCATGAAGAGCTTGCCTCCCACTAGCCATTCCCTGTGATGAAACTGTTGTGATATTTTTTTTAAAAAATTTTGCTTTGATAACAGGTTTAAGTTTTGGAGCCAAAATTATCCAAAATATTAGAGCAGCAATTAGTATGTATATAACTCTGCGATAGCTTTTGGGTTTGTTGTGTGTCATATAAGTTCTCCATTTTAAATTTATCTATCTTGCTGATTGTGGTTCTGGGTATTTGTCTGCATTAATTGTATTAATTTTCAAACCCTCTCTTTTGTTCCCTTGTTTGCCAGATTTGCTTAATACTATTATATCCCGATCAATCAAAAATAGTTTCTGAACTGTAAAAAAAAGCGCCCAGAAAACCCAGACGCTTGTATCTTGCTATTTTTTTTTCTTAAAAATAGATGTTATTAACCAGGCTAAAGCCGCCACCGCGGATATTTTCACCCAGCCCGGTAGCATGGGTATAGACTGCAAAATCCCAGTAACGTGTAGTAAAACCAAAACCAGTGGTCAGTCTGCCTTCTCCATTTATTCTGTCAAGGCCCACATTCAGCATCAGCCATTTCAGTGGGAAAACAGTTGCAGAGAGATGCATACGTGGTTTCGATTCGTAACCTAAGCCTTCATTGAGAAAATTTGTCATTCCTGCCTGCAGCATAAGCCTTCCTAAAGGCTGCCAGGTGACCATCAATTTCATCTTTCCTGCCAGGTCTTCTGTCTGGATAAAATTTGAGTCTAAAGTTGTCTCTACAATATTCAGCAATGAATCAATATCCACATCTTTTTCAGTTAAATCCATCAAGTCGTCAATGGTGCCATCAATACTAAATTGCTTTTTTAGCATATTACCGCTGCTGAGGCTTGCGCCCATATCATAAAACCCGACCTGAAAATCGAGATCATTTACAAAATAGGAGGGTAAATTAATAGGAATTAAGTCACTTAGCCTGGTTTTGAAAGCAAATCCAAAATCAATTCCTGGTGTTATTTTTGGAATATTGGCAAAGTCGTCATTTTCCGGATCTACAACAATACCGGTAACGCTTCCTTTGACCTGAATATAATCGGGTGTGGAAAGCAGCGTCAATTCATCGGTGTCGATCATTGCAAATGAACCGGTGTATGAATTAAAGCTGATACCGGCGCGAACTTCTCCAATGCTGCCCAACTGATAGCGGGTTCCAAATCCAACTGTACTTTTTAAATAGGCATAGACATCAAAATAGAGATCATCTCCCTGAATCGGCTCATTAAACTTAAGTCCGGCAAAAGGCATAGCCAAAACTTCTCCCGGCAGCGTGCCTAAAGGCTTTACATAAAGCCCTGAATTGAGAAAAACAGTCCCCACAAAAAGGGGAAAGCGAAAACTTACGAGCGAAGGAAACTCAAGTTCTGTCTGAAAATCCATACCGTCTTTAAGGAGATTGACAAAATTATCCAATTCATCAGCGCTTAACAGCCTTCCATCATTAAAGTATTTGTTGTAGGTGCCAAGGTCAAAAGAACTGTTTTGGACAGAGACCCCCATTGTCGGAACAGGTAAAGGCAGCGGCAGAGTCAGTCCCCAGCGGGTTTGAGAAGCAACTGCTAGATTGGAGGGATTTTCCAGGGCAGCCACTGGAGTCCGCATCGCCCGGCTGAATACAATAGATGCAAAATCATCTTTTCCCAGCTTGACAGGCTGAAACTTCTTTATAGAGAATGGATCGATTCCCAAAGCTGCCCAAGCTGTTTTATCTGCCTCATATACAGGTTCAGAAACAAATGATTCTTGCGGCGATTCGACTGGTTCTTTCACAGCATCTTCAGCAGTCGTTTCACGATTATCAAATAATTCCCGATACTCATCTTCAATCTGTTCCAGCTCCTCTTCTGTTTCCTGGAATTTATCTGTTTCACTTTCTTCAAAAATCGTTTCTGTTTGGCTGCTTTCTTCAGGGATTTCATTCTGAGCTGATAGCGGAGTATATGCAAACAGAATCAAGAGGGCAATGGGCCAAATCGTTTTATTGCTCGCTTTCATCATTCTTCCTCCTCATTAAGGTCAATCAGCGCCCGTATTGTTCCATAAAGCTTCAAAGTCAGACTGTCTGACGGCAGCAGTTTGGCATCTCCGCCATCACTGTTTAATACCACATCTGTTTTAATAAAAATATCTTCTTTAAAGAGCGAAATGGTATTCTGCGAGAAATCGAGATATTGGGTGCTGGTATCATTGGGTGAAATATTAAGTTTGGCTATGGTATCCAATTTCCCTGAGCCGTCAAACCAGGCGCTGTCACGGGCTGCAATAACATCTACATTCACAGCAAAATCCAGGGTGCTGTTTACTTTAGCTACAATATTGGCGCTAAGCAATTCATCAGGAATATCTTCAACAGCGCTACTTTTTTGTGGCTCCAGCTCCAGAGATACGGCCTCTGTCAGTTTAAAAATCATCGGCACTCCAATAAATAGCTGCCCCTCAACGACATCACTCTTCCTGATCGTCCCTTCACCGTTTGCTATTGCCCGACCACTGGCGGTAATCTTTGTGGGATGAATGTTCAGCAGTGCTTCAGCATCCTCAATCACGAGGGCTTGATTTGGTATCAACTGCTCATTAATTTTCAAAACAGCAGAATCACCTTCATCATTATAAGCCCGAATTTGCAAATCTAAATAGAGGGGAATATTTATTTCGGTATTGAGGAGCATTGACATATCAACCTGAGAAAAACTGAGATTTTTCATCTCCGCCGGGAATGCGTCTATTTCCTGCTCGGTTGGATCTATGTCAACGATGATGGAATCAACCTTGCCGGTTACTTCTTTGAAGGTAAGCGCCCGCATCTCTACACGTACAGCAATGCTGTCTTCTAAATGAAGGGTCATCTCTTCATCGCTGGGAATGGCAATGCGGCTGTTATAGCGTATCTGCTGTTTACCATCAACAGTTAGAGGCCGAATATTATAGTCATTTAGGGGAATTGTCACCTCAAGCGGTGTATCAGTGCCATCCAGGTCGATACTTTGCCTTAGCGGCTGGCCTGAAGGGTTATAGATATCTTCGACCTTGAAAGTAATCCGTGCTTGAATTCCAATATAATTGCGAACCCTCAGGAATAATTCGCCAGATTCAATGAGTGCATTCTGAATTTCCAAATCGGTATCCAGGTCAATCCGATTAGAATCTGTCAGTGCTTCCTGAGTAAAAAAACCGGTCACTTCGCTAAATTTCAGCTTATCAATATCAATAGACAATGCCAAACTATCCAGAAGATTGTATTGACC
>DSDE01000494.1 GCA_011049095.1 Fidelibacterota bacterium | reverse complement strand
TCATCATGTGGTCCAGTGTTCCTGCGGTTTCACGGATGGAATGCATGCTGAGCATAGCATTTCCGACATCAACTGTAGGAATTCCCGAGAGGGTAGAAGTGATGGGGCCGATGGTCGAGCCGCTGGGCAAATTACTGTGGTGGATATAGTTTTGGACGGGTACGCCGGCATTATCGGCAATTAGGCGAAAGCGCGCTGCAGATTCTGGGCTGGATGCATAGCGCTGCTGGGCATTGATTTTGATTACTGGGCCGTTATTTAGTTTAACGTGATGATTGGGTTCGTATTTATCAAGATAATTGGGATGGATGGCGTGAGCGCCATCTGCACTGATATTGAAACTGCGGCAAAGCGCTGGGAAAAGGTCTGCCCGACTGCCGTTCTGGGCATAGATGAGTCTTTCCAGTGTATTCATCATAAGCGGGCTGCCGCCGCCATTTAGGGTATTGCTGCCTACTTCTTCATTATCAAAGAGAAATACCAGATTTGTGTTTTTGGGAGAGTCTTTTGAGTTAATTAGCGCCGTTATGGCTGCGTGGCACATCGCCAGATTGTCTATGCGTCCAGATACAATAAATTCTTGCTCTAAGCCAGTCAGACTGCCTTTTTGCACATCATAAAATTCCAGCTCCCAGCCTAGAATATCCTTTGGCTGCAGCCCAAGTGATTCAGAAATCAAGCCGATTAGCATTTCTCTGGAGAAGTTTTTTCCCAGATTGCTGAGCCCGATTATGGGAGGCAGGTTTTCCTGATTTTTTAATTTCAGTCCATCTGAATTGACTTCTCGATTGAGATGAATGGCTGCATTGGGAATGATAGCCCAGGGTGCATCGCTTTTCCATAAAATGCTTTGCAGACTATTATCTCGCCGCGCAACAATTCTGCCGGCCAGGGCCAACTCACGATCAAGCCAGGTGGCCAGGATGGGACCGCCGTAGACTTCCACACCAAGCTGTCTGTATCCGGCTTTATCCAGAAAACCGTTATACTTCACATGAAGCCCTGGTGAATCAGTGTGGGCGCCAATGATATTAAATTTGCTTTCCGTGACTTTTGAATCTCCCATAATACCGGCAAGCAGCGCGGTGGATTGCTTTCGAAAGAAAAATTTATCACCGGATTTCAGATGCCAGGGCATATTTTCATAGATTTCTCTAAAACCTGCATCTATAAGCATTTGAGCTGCATTTTGGGTGGCAAAGGCAGCGCTGGGGCTGCTGTTTAGATATTGAAGTAATTCTTTGGCTACAATGACGGCCATCTCTTTTTCCATCAGTTTCTCCTTAATTCTCACAAATGAAATTTAGTTAAAATTGGGCCTATTTGGAATGTCCAATTACTCTTTTTAGGAGAAATCGAACAAAAACCGTAACTAACGAGGGTCTATCCTATCAATTGAATAAAATGGAGAATATTATGAAACATTTCATCACCTTCCTCAGTCTAATCAGTCTCTTGTTCTCACCTGCGTTTGGACAGTCGCCGGAAGAGATTGTAGAAACAGCAATTTACGCTGACCGAGATGCCTTTTTACCAGGAGATACTGTTCATTTTGCCGTGGCTATTAATATTATGAATGGCTGGCATATCAATAGCAATACACCCTTTGACGAGTTTGTTATTCCCACTGAATTAATCATTGATAGCCACCCCTCTGTTGTGTGGAGTGATGTTCGGTATCCCAAGCCTCATATTGTGAATTTAGCGGCCCTAGGAGGTAAGAGCTCCACTTTTGAAGGGAATAACTTCGCCTTTTTTTACGGTATAATCAGTCCTGAAAAGAGTCCGGAGCGGGTATCAATTTCTGCAACACTGCGCTATCAGGGCTGTGATGATCAGGTTTGCTTGGCCCCTGTGGATGCACAATTAAAGTTTTCCCTTTCTAAAGGAGATGCCGGTGCTGGTATAACAAGAATAAATCCGGCAGTATTCTCGGAAGAAACAATTGATATTCAGCAAGAAGCCGCAGTTTTGGAAGGAGCTGAGTCAGGTGATTTTGGGCGAAGAGTTGCCGGAAAAGGGATAATCCTGACGCTATTTGTGGTTTTCTTGGGAGGGCTAACACTAAATCTGACGCCTTGTGTATATCCTCTTATACCAATTACGGTCAGCTATTTTGGCGGACAGAGTGGCAATAAAGGTTCGGCGCTCCTTTCTGCTTCTTTGTATGTTTTAGGTATGTCTGTGACCTATTCTATATTGGGAACTGTGGCAGCGCTTTCTGGTGAAATGTTTGGAACCTTGCTGACAAATCCTTGGGTGCTCGTTGGAATTTCCGGCATTATGCTGATTTTATCACTAAGCATGTTTGGCGTTTATGAATTTCGATTGCCTTTGTTTTTAATGCAATTTGGCGGCGGCGCTCGCAGTGGCGCCGTTGGAGCTTTGGTGATGGGCTTGACAATGGGTATTGTAGCTGCGCCCTGTATTGGCCCATTTGTAATTGGTTTACTGACGTATGTGGCTCAGCAGGGAAGTGCTTTTACTGGATTTATTATGTTTTTCACGCTTTCATTGGGTTTGGGCTTGCCATATCTCTTTTTGGGAATATTTAGCTCCAAACTCAGCGCCCTCCCCCGTAGTGGTGAGTGGCTGAATGGCGTGCGCATATTCTTTGGTTTAGTCTTAGTTGGTATGGCTATCTATTTTATCAATCCCCTTTTGCCTCCCAAATGGGTGAAAATCGTTCTGCCGGCCTATCTGATTCTGGCCGGTTTTTATTATGGAGTCATTGACAGCTCCGGAAGCAAAGCGCCCTGGTTTTTACGCATTAAAAGCATACTGACCCTTCTTATTGTCTCTGCTGGTGTCTGGATGATCAAACCAATGCCGGAAAATATTGCAGAGATGACTTGGAATTCCTGGAGTGAAGCGGCGCTTGTTCAGGCGGTGGAAGATAAAAAGCCGGTGCTCATTGATTTTTATGCAGACTGGTGCATACCCTGCAAAGAACTGGACAAATTTACTTTCAGTCATCCGCAGGTTCAGGCTGCCCTTGCCGACTGGGAAAGATTAAAAGTGGACCTGACTCAGGATAAGAGCGATTTTGCCCAAGATTTAATAAGCCGGTATAGTATTAAAGGTGTGCCAACCATCGTCTTTCTAAATGCGCAGGGAGAAGAACTGATTGCAGCCCGACTCACTGGATTTGAAAACGCTGAAGCATTCTTAAAGCGAGTAAAGATGATTCAATAAAAGATTCTCTCAAAGATAAGATTTACATTAATAGCAATTCTCAAATATAAGATAAATCGTATTTAATTTTTTTGAATCATTTTACTT
>DSDE01000428.1 GCA_011049095.1 Fidelibacterota bacterium | reverse complement strand
ATATATTTTTCTGATAGACATTTTGAGTTGATTTTTAGAGTTTTTGGGACATATTGAGACTTGTATAAGTGATTTAGCGAAAAAATATTGGTAAGATTGGTATCGGGGGATGATTCTTTCTCAACACTTACTTCTTGCGCAACTTAGCATAAGATAAATACTATAGCACAAAATGGGTCTTCCAACATTAGCGCTCTGCTCGTAGATGCGGAATTAAAAAATTATTTTTCATACTATTGCGGAGGATGAGGGATTCGAACCCCCAAGCCACAAGGGCGACGGTTTTCAAGACCGCTGACTTACCGTTAGCCTAATCCTCCATCTGTCAAAAAGCTGAGAATATTAATATTTTTCCTGAATGAATGCAACTGAAATATACAGCCAATATTGAGGTTGAGGTCAAGGTTCGATTTTTCATTTTAGAATGCTGAGTTTTTTGGTGAGATTAAGGTTGCCGCTTTCGAGACGATAGAAATAGACCCCGCTGGGCAAGTTTTTCGCATTGAAACTTACGCTGTGGTAGCCTGCAGCTTTGTAATCATTGACCAAAAGCTGTACTTCACGTCCGCTGATATCATAAATGGCGAGGTAGATTATACCAGCCTCTTTTAGCTGATAATCAATTTGTGCAGTCGCGTTAAAGGGATTGGGGTAGTTTTGCATTAATCTGTTTTCGGTCGGGATGTCGGGATTATGTCCATCCGTGGAGGAAGAATTGTAAACGTTGGTGAGGGCTTTGATGCAGAAATTCCCCGTCGGCTCAATCTTTATAAAATCAGTCCATCCTGTGTCACTAAGAAAAAAGCTTTCTCCGGGAGCGGCGGTGCTTTCTACAAGGGTTTTGCTATCACCGCCAAGTAAAACAGGCACTACAGAAGTGCGGTCAAAAGCATGTCCTCCTCGGTCCATTTGAATTTGGACATAAAAATCACGCGTCATCGTATCCCATAGGGGAATTTCTTCATCAAGGGGAATTGTATGAAAACCGGGATGCTGGAAAAAAGCTGTATCGGTGTACATCAGGTTTGTGAGTACATTATCAATAAAAGAATCATAGACAGAGATGATTAGTTGCACATTTTCAGCGGCAGTAAAACAGCTAACTGCGGTTAGATACTCATCGCCGAGATTATTCAATGCAGAGGTGAAGGCATTCATCGCAGTATGGATTTCTGCTTTAGTATCACGCCAGCCATGATAATCGTGATAATAGATTTTATCATAGCTGAGTGGCTGAGCATCAATAAAAGAGACAGCGCCCATTTCGGGATGTTGGGTGGCATGTTTGTCGTAGTAGCTAATGTAGAAAAATCCATCGTCGCCCCAATTGGTGCCCCATGAGTTTTTAACAATCCAGGCGCCGGCTTCATCGGCCTGAGTACGCCAATGGTCATTCCAGCCAATGATGGCAACAGCATGATTGGGGTCCATATCTGAGCTATTGGGCTGGTAATGGGTATTATTCTGAATGAAAGCGCTATTATAGGCCATGCAGGTTCCCATAACGCCATTTTCCATAATCTTGCTTTTAATCAGGTTGATATTCTGGAGAAAAGAGCCGGCGGTGTACCATTCAATATGCGGGACATAAAAATAGTGGTAGGAGTGATCGCTTCGTGGAGAGGGATTTTCGTAGGTGGGGGCGTCGATTTCTCTGACAGCGCCTTCTCCGCGGGAAAGATAGGCAGAGGAGACGCGATAATCTCCGCCGAGATGAATTGTGAGGCCGCCTGTTTGTGGCCAGATGTCTTCATTATAGTGATTGTTAAAGCCGTTCCACCAGTCAAGGTGATATTCAGCGAGATTGGGTTCGCCTTCTTCTCCTGAAGCAGTCCAGTTTCCCGTTAGCAGCATATTGCCTTCTATAGCGGCCATTGCACCAAAAGTCCAGCAGGTTCCCCCTTGCTGGCTTTTTACAGATGTGACAAAATTTTCTCCATCCCAGTTTCGCAGGTCAAAAAAAGTCTGATTATCTGCTTGTAATGATAAAGGTAATATCACTGATATTAAGGTGCATAGCAATAAAATCATAAAGTGATGCTTTATCTGGATCCTATATAAATAAGTTTTCATTTTAAAGTTCCTCCATTTTGTATATCCGGCATGCTTGTGTCTGCCGTAAAACTTGTTTTCAGCAATTCAATGTCGTGGCGAAGCAGGTCAAGTTGAATCTGAAAAGATTGGATGAAATCGTCATTTCCACTGAATTGCGGCGCATCTGTCTGAGCTTTCTGGCTGTTCATACTATCTTGAACGGCTTTCAATTCGAGGTATTGGCTTTCAAGAAGTGTATATTTATCGTTAATCTGTTGAGCGGCTTTATTAAAACTGAATTGCATGATATCCATAATGCTGCTTTCCACGATAGATAAATCTTGGTAAAGATTGCGCTGTTGGTTCACCAGTTTAGAATAACTATGTTTGAGGCTGTCAAGATTGTTTTGCACAAAGAGGAGCTGCTTTTCTTTAAATGATTGTGCAGTGCTATCATCGCCGGTCTGATCAATGGCATAGAGTTTTTCATAAACTTTTGTCTGCTGATTAGAGAGCTGGAGCAATGAGTCCATAATCATATCATAATTGCCCAGCAGCTTATTAAGATTAGCGATTTGCATTTGCAGTTTATTGATTTCATTGTCTTTGTCGTTGATGCTACTGGATAGCTGGGAGGATAGTTCCAGATTTTCCTGCTGGACTTTAGCTAAAGCCTGTCGATTGAGAATAAGCAGGCTGTCAAGCATCTGAATCTGTTCACGACTTTGCTGCCGTTCTTTTTCCAGTTGGTGAAAAAGTTCAGTAATTTGCTGGTCCACATATTTAAAGGATGCAGGGCGAATCGTGACGGGTATCAGGCCAGGGCTGCTGCAACCAAAGCTTAATATTAAAATTACAAAGACGATGGTCATTTTTTTTTCCATGTCAAAATCTAAGGATTTGACGGCGCGGTAAAAAGTGAGAATTGCATTCAGGCCAACAGATTCTGGAAAAATCGATAATATACAGCACTCCCAGCGATTTGACAGATAATGAATACTTACGTGCACTGCTGTCCTAAATAATCTGGAAAGCTGATTACAAAATATTATTTACAGTGTCTTGAAAACTGAGATTTGAGGATTCTCCGTTTAATCCCCCAAAATCTCATTTACTGCGTCTATCCTTTTCTTTTTAATTTGGCTTGATCCGTCAGGGGGCGGACAGGTCCAAATTAAGCAACACTTCGACTCCGCTCAGTGACCGCACTTCGACCCTTCGACAAGCTCAGGATACCACTCCGCTCAGTGACCGCACT
>DSDE01000429.1 GCA_011049095.1 Fidelibacterota bacterium | reverse complement strand
GATTTAGTCTTGTTCGGAAGAAAAACCATCGGATTTTTTCAGGCATGATTTACAGACGAGCAGATATTCACAAACTGCCACTGCCTCTGAAGAAGTGGTCGTTTATATTCTCAATCTATTGAAAAGATTTTTCCGGCGAATAATTAAAAAGATGCCTCATCTCCGCATAGCTCCAATGCCCCATCTGAGTCAGCTCAAATCTGCCAGTTAATGATTCGCTCAAACCTTTTTGAATCAACAGCGATGATGAGCCTAAGAGAAGAATATTCAATGGGATATGATTCTTTGTGTCTGCATCCCACTCCTTTTTTACCCATTCGCTCCAGTTGCTAATTTTTTGAATCTCGTCAATAATCAGGAGCGCTTCACTGGCATTTTTTGTTTTCAGAATGAGCCGGGCATTATATCACTGCTGGCTTAACCACGACTCATGAGCTCCGGCAATGGCATCAGCGCTCACATAACTAATCGGAATCTGGCTATTTTCAGCCAAAGACAAGGCGAGAGTCGTCTTTCCGACCTGCCTGGGCCCCATCAAAACCTGAATAAACCGCCGTTCCTCTTGGAAGAGCCGCTGTCTAAGCGCTTGATAATGTGGCCTTTGATACATATTTACTCCAGTTACTCATTCTTTTAAGTAATTTCACTCAGAACAATGAGTAAATCAAGGATTATTATGGTTTTGAACGAATGTGATTTTGGATAGCTTCTCGGCGAAAACCGATAATCTTATTCAATCTTTCGGAATGAATGCACTTTATTTTTCCGGTCGGGTCAGATCGAGAAAAGCATTGACGATGGTCAGCGGATGGGCATGATTACCGGGAATGTAGAGGTCCACGTGAACTTTCTCGAGGAAGCTTCGGTTGAGGGCGGGACTATCCGCAAAAATGCCGCTACTGATGGCATCCACCTCCACTAGAACCACGATTTTGGGCTCGGGCGCGGCATATCAAAATTGGCATTTCCTGAGGCATTCAGCTCCAGCTCGCAGCTATTGTCTCCACCGGCTGAAACCTGGCGCAAAGCCAGGCTTCGTCCGAATGTTTTGAGAATCTCAGAGCGGGTTGCTGCCGGTTCAAAAAGCCTTTTCTCTGTCTCACCTTCACAAATAATCAGGTTTTCTCGCAGATTGGCGGCGGTCCGATAATTTTGGCTAAACTGTATCTTCTCCGGGAAGGCAAAAGCGCATTCTCCGCAGAAGGCACATTTCCCCATATCGAAATTGGCGTTGGCAAGGATATTCCGAATCCAGGTAATGGAGCGGCGAATTTCATTTTTTCAGGCGGAAGCGGGCATAGACATCCCCTTTTTCCGACGTCACTGCTTCGATGGGGAATTTATCAAAAGCGGTTCCCGGATGAGAAAGGCGAATATCCCGCAGCAAGCCGGTCATTCGAGCAGAAATTCCTACTGCGCCAATGGAATGTGCCTGATTTTTGCTGATTTTGCCCACGAAATCAAAGCGGTTTTGAATGCTTGGCAGGCGATAGGTCAGCGCCGCCATCTCCCTAAAGCGCCGAGAGAAAAATAGAAATCAGAGCGGCAATCAGCAAAACTCTCTGTGCCCAAGCTCCGACTGGGCTTTGGGTCACAACTGAAAACACCCGAAAAATTCCGATGAATTCCACATTCATGAGAATCGTCGAGATAAAGGCGCTGATGGGCGGCGGCGCAACAATATGCGCATCTACCGCAACCGTATGCAGGGGAAACAAACCCATTTGGGCGCTGAAACCGGTAAGCGCCATCGCAAAGGCCATCTTCAGCCAAAGTGGGCTCATCTGCGCAGCAATCGCCACCGAAGCGAAATAGGCTAAGGGCGCCAGACGAAAAACCACACTGGTGACAGGACTGTAAAGCGCCCCTTTTCTAAAAAGACGATCCCATCAAAGAACGGCTGCCAGAGTAAAGGCATCTGCCGGGCAGCAATTTTCGCCTTGACCTTGACAATTATTCCAGCAAAAATGACGGTACATACCTTGAGAATAATCAGGTTGATCATATCATATCCATCCTCAAAAAGTCAAAATGAAGATCAGCCCCAAAAAAAATATAAGCGGATAATTCAGATAATGCTGAATCCTGCCAGTCTGAAAAACCGCCATTCGCTGCATCTGTTCAATGAGAAAATTGCCCGGCTTTTCAATCAGCACTGTTTCGGCACTATCCACAGACCTGCTTGCAAAAACCCGCTCCTGGGGAAAAATCTCGCCTCCCTCAAAGGGCTGGAAATCTTTTTCCACCTGAATGATCGGCTTGGCGATGGCAATGTAAGAATCAGACCCGGAACTTGCTATTTATTGATGACAGGCAGGATCTCCGCCGGTATAGCCACAGCCCCAGCTTGCACTCTGAGTGGCAGAATGTCCTCGCTGCTGCCAATTTCTCAAAAGCCATAAAACACCCAGCAACAGGAGAAAAATCAGTGAACTCAGGCTGACCGACGTCAGCGAAGCGGTTCTATGCATCAGCAAATCAATCTCACCCGTAAAGAGCGCTGTCACCGGAGAAATAATCCGAAACGCGGCCATTGGCAGAAACCCTAACAGCAGCATCAGCAGCAGGATAATAAAGTTCGGCACACGCATCGATAGCGCTGTTTCATCCGCAAGATAAATGGCATTTGAACGGGGAGGAGAACCGAGAAACGCCATAGTAAAAACTTTAGTGAAAGCAAAAATCACCAGCCCACCAATGATAGCCAGCCCCGAAAAGGTAAATAGAAGCAAGATATCCACCGACAGACCGGTGAGGTGGAGCGTCTGATACATTCCCGAATACATCAGAAATTCTGAAATAAAGCCATTCAGCAGATGCAAAGCACTGATGGCTATCGCTCCCGCCATAAAGAGCAGTGCAGTCTGGAGCATCCTTTTAATCAGACCGCCTAACGCTTCCAGATTACAGGTATGCGGCTGCTGATAATCAGCGCCAGCAGCATAAAAAAGGAGTGCTTTAAACAACGAATGATTGAGAATGTGGAGAAATGCACCACCCAAACCGAGAACCGTCTAAAGCGGCAGCTTTAGCGCAAGGCCGATCAGATCAAGGCCCAAGCCAGTTCCGATAATACTAATATTCTCAATGCTGCTGTAGGCCAATAAGCTTTTGCGGGAATTTAGATGATTTTTTTGAGAAATACCATTTCGAGTTTTTAAATCAATCATTCTCATTGATCCTCTTCGAAAATGGCAGAAAATAGACAATTAACAATTGTCTCTCAATGAGCAGTATCTTCATTTTCCATCTTATAAAGATGAGAAACAGAAATTCTGGGTCTTCATTAAGAG
>DSDE01000333.1 GCA_011049095.1 Fidelibacterota bacterium | reverse complement strand
GAATGCTGTCTGCGCCCTGACCCATTTCCACGCTGCTGACGAGAATTCTCACCAAATCACCATTTTTGCGTAAAATGACTTTTCCTTGAATAAGAGATTCGCCAGCGCCGGTAAATCCGCAGCCGTGGAGAAACAGGGAAATCCCAATACCGTGAAAAGGCTTATTATTACGGTATTTTTCATGATAATTTGTTAAGCTTACAAGCTTATTAACAATTTCAGGCAGTAAAACTTCATCGCGAATGGTGCCATTGGTGCTGCTTTTATCACCTTTCTTTAGAATGTGTCGCATTTTGTATTCTAAAGGATCAAAACCGTGAGATTCTGCAATCTGCTGGAGGAGCATCTCGATGGCAAAAATGGATTGAGGCGCGCCAAATCCGCGATATGCGCCAGAAGGAACCGTATTTGTTTTCATATTACGACCACGGGCTTTCAGGTTGGGAATATTATAAACACCGGTGCAGTTGAAAATGCCTCGCTGGAGCACGACAGGGGAGAGGCCGGAATATGCACCTGCATCGTAGAGAAGGTCTATATCCAGCGCAGAAATGTTACCACGAGAATCCAGAGCGGCTTTCAGGCGCACAAGCGAGGGATGTCTTTTGGTGCTGACGATAATATCTTCATCGCGATCATAAATCATCATCACTGGATGAGCACTTTTAATGGCAGCGAGGGCGACGTGGCAGGCTGTGAGAGAAGGAAATTCTTCTTTTCCGCCAAATGCGCCGCCGGTTGTTGTTTGGATAACACGAATTTTGCTTTTATCCCAGCCCAAACAGAGTTCTAGGGCTCCCTCTGCATAAAATGGACATTGCATTGAGCCGTAAACAAAGATTTGCCCTTCTTTATATTCTGCGGCGATTCCGTTGGGCTCCAGGTAAACATGTTCCTGAGACCCAGTGCGGTAGCTTTCACTGATGATTTCAGCAGCTTCAGCAAATGCCTTGTCTGCATCTCCTTTGGATATCTGATATTCAGTAAAAGCGTGATCGTTTGCTTCAGAATCCTCCAGTGTGAAAATTCCGTCCATCGGCTGGTAATCAATTTCGACTTTTTGCGCTAATTCCCAGAGCCTTTCGCGGTCAGGTCCGACAAGGAGCATAATGGGCTGCCCAATATAGGAGACTTCATCTTCCGCAAAAATAGGATGATCAGAGATGACAGTTTTCATTCGGTTTAAACCGCTTATATCTTCTTTGTTTACGAGAAAATAGCCGAGGGGAAGGGGAGGAATCACGAGATTCAAAATTTTGGCGCAGGCTTCAGAGCTGCGAATGGTACGAGCATAGAGAAGATTTTCAAATTGGTAATCAGCGATATATTTCGCTTTGCCACTCAATTTTAAAGCCGCATCGAGGCGAGCGATTGGCCTTGATATGGAGTCTTTCATAAGAATCCCTTTATCATATAGTTATATAGCTTATGAATATCATCGGGTGTGTCGGCATCCATGTTTATGCCGGGATCAGATATGTCAAGAATAATCGGGTTGTGAGCATGCATAAAGTCCCGCAGGACTCTTGATTCAGGCATTGCCAAAATTTCCTGAATGTATTTTTGGTGAATGAGGACAGGATGCCCCTTTTTGCCATTGCAGCGGGGCTGTATAATCTCACCGGGACACTTGGCAATTTGGCCAATTGTTTCAATTTTTATTGCCGGCTGATCACCTGGAAGAATAAAAAACCGTTCATTGCTCACGTGTCGCAGGCCTTGACGCACCGAACTGAACATTCCCTTGTGATATTCTTTATTTCTTGATAGAATAATTTGTGGGTCATTAATAAATAAGTTGTGAATATCTAAGTAGTTATGGCCTGTAACGATAATGATATTTTCACAAAAAGGTCTCAGGCAATCGATGGCGTGCTGCAGTATGGTTTTTTTGCCAATGTAAACCAATGGTTTAAAACACTTTGCCCGTTCTGAATAGCCCGCCGCGAGGACGATAGCATCGGCGCTCATTCTAAATCGTCCAAACTGCGGATGCTCTTCTTGGGGAAATCGACTTTGTGCATCGCCGAATCGATATCTTTTAAGCCACTGCCCGTTATAAGCAAAACAATATCAGCATCCTGGGGAATATTGGCTTTCATTTTCAAAAAGCCTGCGTAAGCGGCGGCAGCAGCGGGTTCTGCGAAAAGTCCAGTTGTTCCCGAAAGTTCTTTTTGGGCATTGAGAATGGCCTCATCGCTGACGGTGACGCTTTTCCCGCCATATTTCTGCAGCATTTTCAGGGCGTAATAGCCGCCGCGTGGCACATCAACCGAGATACTGTCGGCAACGGTTTGTGCAGCAATGGGAGTGAAAAATCCATTTTGCAGAGCATAGTAAATAGCAGCGCTGCCGTCTGGCTGCACGGCAATCATGATCGGAATATTGTTTGTAAATCCATATTTATAAAGGTCATAAAAGCCTTTGTACAGGCCGCTGAGAATGACGCCATCTCCGGTTGGCACAAAGCAGTAGTCCGGAACTTTCCCAAGTTGATAAAAGATTTCAAAGGCTCCGCTCTTTTTGCCCTCAATAGTGAGAGGATTGTATGCAGTATTGCGGCTTAGCACCTGATATTTTTCGCTGTATTGCAGAGAGAGTTCAAAAGCGAGATCATAATTTCCTGCCACATTTATCACCCTGGCAGCATATTGGAGTGACTGGACCATTTTGGCTCTTGGGGCAGTTTCCGGCAGAAAAATAGTGACATTCATATCCCAAAAAGCGCCGATTCCTGCCATACTTGAGGCGGCATTTCCGGTGGAAGCCAGGACAATCTCTTTAATGTTCCATTTTTTAGCTATAGTAGCCACCAGTATAGAGGCGCGGTCTTTGTAAGAGCCGGTGAGATTGCGGGTATCGTCTTTTAGCCACAGATTTTTAAATCCCGTTGCTTTTTCAAGTTTTTCAGATTTCCAGAGAGGTGATCGGGCGCTGGGCACACTTTGGAGTATTTGGGCATCAACGGGCCAGAGTGCATCTGGTGTTTGAGCTTTATTCCCATCATTGTAGATAACTTCTAATATTCCTCGAAGCGGTTCATTATCTTTTTGGAAAATTTGGCATTTTGGGCAGAGCATAAGCTGAGGAGAGAAATCAAATGCCGCGCCGCATTCCGAACAAGAATACTGATAATCCATACTTTGTTTTTTCATAGGCTAAGTTTAATAAAAAAAATGGAAAATCCAGCGCAATGAATAGAAAATAGATGCAAATTCACATCTGTCCAAAATAAAATTTTCCTATTCACAAATCTCATTTTCCAAGTTGATTTAATCCGGGCATTCACGCCCTGTGAAATATTCT
>DSDE01000522.1 GCA_011049095.1 Fidelibacterota bacterium | reverse complement strand
TCAATAGGGCGCTCAATATCGGGCCTGAAGGTCGGCACAGTAATTTCATAATTGTCGCCGCCGCTCATCTTGCTAATTTTAAAACCCAAAGGCTCGAGAATTTGGTATAGACGTTCCTGCGAGATAGGAAAACCGGCAATATTCTCAAACATAGAGCAAGCAAAGTTAATTTTAATGGGTTGGATTGGCTGTGGATAGCAGTCTATACAATCATCTGCAAGCTCTCCGCCGGCAAGCTGAATAATCATTTCTGCAAGACGATCCTGCGAATAGATGAGATTATGGTTTGGGTCCATACCTCGCTCAAAACGCCTGCTGGCCTCGCTGCTGAGCTGCTGTTCTTTGCTGCCTTTGCGGATAGCCGCTGGAGAAAAATATGCGCTTTCTATGAGCACATTCACCGTGTCATCTGTGACCTCAGAATTGATTCCGCCCATAATTCCAGCCATCGCAACAGGTTTTTCCCTATCGCAAATCAAAAGCACATTAGATGAAAGATTTCTCTTTTTGTGGTCAAGAGTTGTGAATGTTTCATTTTCCCGAGCAAAACGAACCTCAATATGATGATCAGCCAGTTTATCATAATCGAAAACGTGGAGCGGATGACCGGTTTCCATCAAAATATAATTTGAAGCGTCAACAATATTGTTTATCGAGCGAACACCAATAGCTTCCAAACGCTGTTTCAGCCAACTTGGAGAGGGCGCTACTGTGACATTTTGAATGACCCTCGCAGTGTATCGTGGACAAGCTTCAGGGTCCTTAATGGAAACAGACGCTAACTCGGAAATCGCTTTCTTTCCATTTGACAAATTTACGTGGGGAAAATGATACGACACGCCAGTCAAAGCGGCAATCTCACGCACCACCCCAAAATGAGAAAAGCAGTCAGGACGATTGGGGGTCAAATCCAGCTCAAGAACGGTTTGAGCTTTATAATACGAACTAAAGGGGGTGCCGGCCGACAATTCTTCCGGCAAGACCATAATCCCGCTGTGATCATCGGAGATGGCCAGCTCATCTTCGGCGCAAATCATTCCATCACTGTGAATACCGCGGACTTTAGCCTTTTTAATCTTAAAATTTTTGCCCAAAACTGTGCCAGGCAGAGCGACGGGTACTTTCTGCCCGGGGGCCACATTTGGAGCGCCACAGACTATCTGTCTTGGCTCAGACTCACCACAATCTACCATACAAACGCTTAATCGGTCGGCATTGGGATGCTTTTCAACCGAGAGAAGCTCCCCAATAATAATTTCTGCCGGGATATCGGCTCCGATCTTTTTAACGGTCGTTTCCAAACCGGCTTCTGTAAGTTTTTCAGCCAGCCTCTCGATATCATCCGGTAATTCTATAAAATCTTTTATCCAATCAAGTAAAATTCGCAAAATAGCACTCCAAAATATGAATCAATAAAACTGGGAGAGAAATGCTTTGTCATTTTCGTAAAAAAGACGGATATCGTGAATGCCAAATTTCTGCATCACCATTCGCTCAATCCCCATTCCAAAGGCATAGCCAGTGACTGATTCTGGATTGTATCCCACTGACGTAAAGACATTTGGGTCCACCATTCCGCAACCCAAAATTTCCAGCCATCCAGTCTGCTTACAGACGCGGCATCCTTTCCCCTGACAGAGGAAGCAGGAGACATCCACCTCGGCAGATGGCTCAGTAAACGGGAAAAAACTTGTGCGAAACCGAATTTTTGCCGATTTCCCAAAATACATCCTGCCAAATAGATCAAGGGTGCCTTTCAGATCACGAAAAGTGACTTTCTTGTCAACATAGAGCCCTTCAATTTGATGGAAAACACAGTAACTGCGGGCGCTGACAGCCTCATTGCGAAAAACTCTTCCCGGAGCTACGATGCGAACCGGTGGCTGATGGCTCGTCATATAGCGTGTTTGAACCGGTGAAGTGTGAGTGCGAAGCAAATGTCCCGACTCGGTATAAAATGTATCCTGCATATCGCGGGCTGGGTGATTTTCGGGAAAGTTAAGGCTCCCGAAATTATACCAGTCTGTTTCCACTTCATAGCCTGTGGCTACATCAAAACCCAGGCGAGAAAAAATGCCGAGTATCTCAGAAACGGCTGTGGTAATGGGATGCAGTGTCCCCATTGGAAAGGGGTAGCCCGGCAGTGTAAAATCCGATTTCTCTCGATTTTTAACCTGTCTAATGCTGGATGCATTTTTTTCTTCCAATTGCAGAGAAAGCTCATTTTTCAGCTCATTAATCGCCGCACCAGCTTCTTTTTTTTCATCAACAGACAGCGCGGCCATCTTTTTGAAAAGAGCATTGAGAGCACCTTTTCGCCCCAGGTAGCGATGGCGGAGTATTTCACTTTCCTGCCCTGGGCTAACAGATTCGAGGTCGGCGGCAAACCGACCTCGAATTGACTCTATTTCTTTGTACAAACTGTTCATTAGACTTCTTGTACAGTTTTAACCAGCTCTCCGAAAGCCTGGGGATCACGAATTGCCAATTCACTCAGTGCTTTACGGTTGATTTGTACATTTTTTTCCTGCATAGCATGGATAAATGTAGAGTAACTCATTCCGTGCTGACGAACAGCGGCATTAATACGGGCAATCCATAACTGGCGGAATTCCCGTTTTTTTGCTCTGCGGTCTCTATAGGCATATTGCAAACCTTTCTCCACCGTTTCTTTGGCGGTCTTAAAAAGTTTGCGGCGGCCTCCAACATTTCCTTTGGCCATTTTCAGGATTTTTTTATGTTTGTGATGTCGTGGTACGCGACTTGCGGCTCTAGGCATATCTTTAACTCCTTTCTAAATTAAAAGCATTTTTTTTACGCGGCGGATTTCAGCGCTGGATACAAATGTCATCTTTCGCAGATTACGTTTGCGCTTTGTCGTCTTTTTCGTAAGGATGTGGCTGTGAAATGCTTTTTTTCGTTTGATTTTACCCGAGCCAAGTGCCATAAACCGCTTGGCAGCACCTCGATTTGATTTCTGTTTTGGCATTGTTGAATCTCCTTTCAGGTTTTAGGGGTGAGAACAGTAGATAAAAAGCGGCCTTCCATCTTTGGAGGATAATCTGGTTTGGCGATATCGTCCAGCATCTCCAGAATCGAATTCATTGTCTGGTGTCCGAAATCCTGGTGGGCCATTTCTCTACCGCGAAACATAATGGTGATCTTGACCTTTGCGCCATCAATAAGAAACTCACGTATTTTTCTTCCTTTGGTTTCCAGATCATGTTTTTCCGTTCCGGGTCGAAAGCGCACCTCTTTTACCTGGATGACATGCTGCTTTTTTTTGCTTTCTTTCTCACGCTTGTGTTGTTGGTACTTATAC
>DSDE01000070.1 GCA_011049095.1 Fidelibacterota bacterium | reverse complement strand
TTCTGAGTCAGCTCTTCCGCCTTTTCGGCTGTCTGTTTGACCATATCTTCCAGACGGGGACCATACTTGTCCCAGAGCTCGTTCAGGTTCTTTTTTACGTCATCAAAAATTCCGGCCATAGCCACCTCCTTTTTATCTTCGCTTAATTTACATTCTTCAAGAAGACATTCCAACTAAGTTTAAAATGATTAAGCTCAATAAAAGTCGCTTTTAATATCCATATCGCTCATCGCATAATCTTTTTCATACCCAGCAATAGAAGAAGAGATTATACCGGTCATATCGTCACGGACCGATTTTGCCGCCAGCTTGATAGCGTTTTTTATAGAGCGATGGCTGCTGCGGCCATGGCATTTTATCACCATGCGCTCGAAGCCAAAGACCGGCGCACCGCCATATTGCTCATAATCAACAATGCTTTTCAAACGGCGGTATCCCCCATAAAGGAACATAAAACCAATAGCATAGATGGGATTTTGTTTAGACGCCATTTTGCCCAGATTTTTAGCTGCAGAGGCTACGCCTTCAGCAGTTTTTATGGCAATATTTCCCGTGAGCCCTTCCGTCACTAAGACGTCTGCCAGTCCCAGCATCAGCTCATTGCCTTCCACATTGCCGATAAAGTTTATATTTGGCAGCGTGGACAATAGCTGGTGTGTTTTCGACAGTGTTTCACCGCCTTTATATTCTTCTCTGCCCACATTAAGAAGACCCACAGTTGGAGATTCAATATTTTTTATTTTTGATGCATAGGTGGCGCCCATATATGCAAAATGAACAAGGTCATGGTGGCTATTGTGAAGATTGGCCCCGACATCAAGAATGATAGAGAAGAGGTCTCCCCGCTTTTGGACGTTTTGAGTGGGATAAATGGCTGCCAGAGCCGTTTTTCTTACGCCCACGATGCGCTTGATATGTTTAGCGCTGGATAAGATGACAGCTCCTGTATTGCCGGCAGAAACGAGGGCATCGGCTTTATGCTCACCAACCAGCCGAGCTGCCACGGCAACGGAGGCATCAGGTTTTTCATAAAGCGCTTGTTTCGGGTTGTCATGCATAGTAATCTGCTCTGGTGTGTGCGCTATCTCAATCTGAGAGACGTTGTGTTTGTGTTTTTTTAATTCAAAGGCAATTCGTCCTTCATCACCCACTAATATAATGTGGAGCGGAGACTCAAGACTGGCCTGACACGCTCCTTTCACCGTGATGCCCGGCGCATTGTCGCCTCCCATTGCATCCACGGCAACGCGTATATCCGGCAGCATTTCTGATTGTTTATTATCCTTCATTTGATATTCTCCATAAAAAATTAATCCAGATGATCATTGAGCCAGTTTTTCAGGTCATCCAGGGCTTTTTGCCTGATTTCAAAAATTTCATTATACACCTCGTGCCTGGCATTCTCATAGGCTAAGATTTTCTTGTCTTTGCTTCCCGACAGCTCGTAAAGCTCGTTTTGTCTGGAAAAGGAGAGGTCTTCCTGGCCATATTGTATGAGGAGCGGTATTTCCACTTTTTTCAAAATTTCCACGCCACTATCAAGCCCGCGGTACATTTCGGCCGCCAAACGAGCGCTGATGAAAGAAAAGCGATAAGGATCATTGATATAATTTTCTACAGTCACCTTGTCATGGGAGATAAACTGCGGGTCTAAACCGGCATCAATGGTCAATTTCGGCAAGATAATTCCCAAAATTTTTGCTAGGGTAATGAGAAAACTGCTCACCGCGGCTCCATTTCCGGCACCCGTTCCAGATAAAATGACTCCTTTCAGGCCGTGGGCATAGCGTCCGAGATAATTCATCGTAATAATACTGCCCATAGAGTGTCCTAGCATAAAAACTGGGAGCTCCGGATTCTCTTTTTCTACAATCTCTTTGCGGAAAAAATGGATATCTTCTGTAAAATCAGCAAATTTCTCGATGTAAGCCCTTTTGCCAGCGCTCTGCCCGTGCCCCTGATGGTCTTCGGCATAGATGGCAAAAGCCGCTGGCAACAGCGCCTGAGCTATATTCTCATATCTGCCGCTATGCTCGGCCCAACCATGATTGATGATGAGCACGGCTGCAGGCTCTGCATCTGGCAGCCAGGCTCGCCAATACTGTCTCTTTCCTCTTTCTCGCTCAAAATATCCATCTTTCATTTTCATTTTTTCCTCCGAACAAAATTTAAATGCATTTCGCCAAGAATAACAAGCATTTCTCCAGAATCGATGGATTGACTGCGTTTTTCCTGAATATAGAAAAAACAGACAACCGATGTAATAAAAGGAGATTCTAAGCAGAAGATGAAGGAGGAAAATATGAAGAAATTATTTGTGATCTTAATGATGGGGGCTCTGGGCTTGCCTATGATCGCCGGCGAACGGCTAACAAAAAGCGACAGTTTTTCCGGTGTAAAAGACTTGAAGCTTAAAGAAATATCTGGCGATCTGGCCATTAAGGGCGCCAATGTTTCAAAACTAAGCGTCACCGTTAGCTACAATGAGACAGCCATGGCTCACTATCAGCCAGTATTTAAAAAAATAGGCAACAAGCTCTATCTTACCGGTGAATATGAATCGGGAAAACGGGGAAAAAGATTGCCTGACCCTAATGCCAAATGGGAAATCATCGTGCCGATGGAAACAAAATTATCGGTGCAGATAATTTCCGGTATGTCCACATATTCAAATCTGAACGGCGATATTGATATCAAGGCAGTTAGCGGTGATATTTCTATGAGCGGCTGCCAGGGTCAGCTTTGGCTGGAATCAAGCAGCGGAGATATTGAACTTAAAAACGCCAAAGGTGTGCTCCGGATAAAAACTGTGAGCGGTGATTTGATGTTAAAAAATGTAGCCAGCGCGGATATTGTTGAGAATGTCAGCGGCAAAATTGAGATCAGCAACAGTGAAATCAAAAATATCTCAAGTGTCAGCGGGAATATCACTCTGACAAAATGTGAGAATATCCAGTCTGTCTCAACAGTCAGCGCCAATGTGTACGCTTCTTGCGACACCGACCTGGATAAAATCAAGTTCAGCACCGTTTCCGGTTCCTTGCGAACCAAATAGCCTGCTCCCCAACAGGAAGCCATAGTTAAGCCGGTTTTTCCCCAACCGGCTTATTTTTTTACCTCGGAATTTATAAAAAAGAAATCCCTGCTGCCCAGGCTGAAAATCTAAGTGCATTAGCCAATTGATAGGGGCCAAGAGATGCTGATTATAATTTTTGCTGTAAGTCATAAAATGTTTTGTGTTTATCCACTGCTGTCCTAAATAATCTAAAAAGCAAATATTAGCACATTATTTACAATGAGTTAACCGATTAGATTCGATAATTTTCATT
>DSDE01000196.1 GCA_011049095.1 Fidelibacterota bacterium | reverse complement strand
GATTATGATCTGCAAGCCCTTGGCTGCCGCATATTCATACCTTCATATATTTCACTGGAAACAATATTACAGGAAGAAGGCATCATTTTTCAGTATGACAGCACAGTCACAATTGTAAGTTACCTGAGCAGGGAGCTTAACGTTGACGGGCAAAGATTTCGATACCGAAAAATTAAAGATGAAATCTTATACAGTGGAGATGGTATCATTAACAGCGATGGTGGAATCAGCCGAGCAATCAAGGAACGAGCTTTTTTGGATTTCATTTATTTAAATGGCGAGCCCTATCTTGATTCGCTGAATACCATGAATTGGACAATTGTAAACGAACTGTTGCCAATGTATAAGTCAAAAATTCTCCCAAAGCGTATCGAAAGATATATGAATAATGAATATAAATAAGCACAAATCCTATATGCTTCGTATTTTGGGTTGTGTCCGTAAATTTGTGTAAAATGGAAAAATTAAATGAAAAGCGCCATATCCTTCCTAATTTTGAAAGTGAAAACAAATCAAAAAAGGAGAAGATCTGGCAAAGAGCAAAAGCAAAGCCATCAGTTTAAATGAAGAAATCAAAAAGGATTTATTATCAGATCCGGACTTTATGAGAAATATGATGAAACAGCAGCTTCAGCAGACGCACAACGCTGAATTTGATGAATTTATGAAGGTCGCGCGATATGAACGAAGCGAGAATCGTCGTAACTATCGTAATGGCAGCTATGCCCGTACCCTGCATTTTCGCGCCGGCAAACTGGAACTGCAAATTTGCAGAGATCGGGAAGGTGAATTCAGCGCCGAGCTTTTTAGTCGCTATCAGCGCCATGAAAAAGCGCTATGTTCAGCCTTCGTGGAGGTCTATATCAAGGGGCTTTCCACCCGTAAAGTAAATGATATTGTGGAGAAGCTGTTTGGCTTGCTTAATGCGAAATCCCACTCATTTCAAGGCGTCATCTCTGGCAGCGCTGTCAGATTCATCCATCTGGATATGGGCCTGAATAAAGACCTGGTCTTGATCCAGGTTAATGCATCAAAGGAAACAATTCATGCCATATAAGCATTATTCCGCTGCGCTCCATAATGCTTATATAGCGGTAAACCCCTTAGAAAGGAATTTACACATAAAAAAGGACTTGACTATGAAAATGAAAGGGAAAAAATGATTAGCGAAACCGTACGAAATACTTTATTACAGTTTCAAAAGAATGAAATCACCGAGTATTACATCTATAAAAAGTTGGCGGCAAGCATCAAAGATGAAAATAATCGCCGTATTCTTGGGAAAATTGCCGACGATGAGAAGCGGCATTATGAGACCTGGAAAACTTACACTGGCGCCGATCTAAAGCCTTCCCGCTGGAAAGTCTGGAAATATTATCTTATTGCCAGAGCGCTGGGAATCACCTTTGGCATCAAGTTGATGGAGAAAGGGGAAGGGACTGCCCAAATCAACTATCATGAGCTGGGTGACAGCCTCAATGACGCCAAACTAATCGCTCAGGAAGAGCTGGCACACGAAGAAGCCCTCATTGCTATGATTGATGAGGAGCGTCTTAAATATGTGGGCAGTGTGGTGCTGGGACTTAATGATGCCCTGGTGGAGCTAACCGGCGCGTTGGCAGGGTTCACCCTGGCGCTGCAAAATGGACCCCTCATCGCCCTCACCGGCAGCATCACCGGCATTGCCGCAGCCCTGAGTATGGCGGCCTCGGAGTATCTTTCCACCAAAGCCGAGAAAACCGACAAGCACCCAGTGAAAGCCTCAATCTACACCGGAATCGCCTATATCTGTACAGTGATTCTCCTCATCTTGCCTTATCTGTTCTTGAATAATATCTATCTGAGTCTGGGAATATCACTCACGGCGGCGATAGTGGTTATAGCTGTCTTCAATTACTATATCTCAGTGGCAAAAGATGAACCCTTTGCCAATCGTTTCTGGGAGATGACGATCCTCAGTCTCAGCGTCGCCCTTTTCAGCTTCTTTATTGCTTTCTTGTTGCGACAGTTTTTGGGCATCGAAATCTAAAAATACGGACAAGGTTCATTTTTTTATCAGTCTTTCTGCATAAATTCCAGCCATATGGATGAGTACCATAAAATCATTCACATTGATATGGACGCCTTTTTTGCATCGGTGGAGCAGTTCGACACACCGGAATATAAAGGCAAGCCGCTGGTGGTAGGCGGTCGCGGTCCCCGAAGCGTGGTGGCCGCTGCCAGCTATGAAGCCCGAAAATACAAAATTCACAGCGCTATGCCTATGACGCAGGCACGGCGACTCTGTCCGACTCTGATTATTATTCCGCCCCGTTTTGAACGATATGCCTTAGTTTCCAGACAGATTATGGATATTTTTCACGAATACACCGATTTGGTGGAGCCCCTTTCCCTGGATGAAGCCTTTCTCGATGTCACTGTAAATAAGCCAGGAATGAGCAGCGCTACCCTCATTGCCGAAGAGATTCGCCGTAAAATTTGGGAAAAGACCGGATTGACCGCCTCGGCCGGTGTCAGCATCAATAAATTTGTAGCCAAAGTGGCCAGCGATATCAATAAACCTAATGGCATTACCGTGATTTTACCTCACGAAGTTGGCGATTTTCTCAAAAAGCTCCCCATTCAAAAATTTTATGGCATTGGTGCGGTCACAGCAGAAAAAATGAAATCTCTAGGTATTCATCATGGCGCAGACTTGCTGCAATTTGATTTGCCGGCTTTGATTCACCATTTTGGGAAAGTCGGCGCCTGGTACTACGACATTGTTCGCGGCATCGACCATAGACCGGTGCAGACAACTTACGAGCGCAAATCTTTTGGCACCGAAACGACTTATTCGGAAGACCTCTATGGGGAAGAAGCCGTTCGTGTTGCTTTGGAAAAAGTCTGTGAGGAGCTTTGGCGGCGTTTAGAGAAAAAACCGGCAGCAGGAAAGACGGTCACTCTGAAAATCCGTTATGCTGACTTCACAACAAAAACCATCAGTAAAAGCTACGCAGCGCCTATTGAGAATTTGGAAAGCTTTCTAGAAACGGCGCAGCAACTGCTGCAGAAAGAATTTCCCCTGAAAATGGGTGTCCGCCTGCTGGGACTCACCTTTAGCAATCTCCAAGCTGAAAGCAGCGTCACCTTGCCTATTCCTTTTCCATCGGATAAAGACAATACTGAGAATAATCAGTGATGTAGAATGTAAAATAAACTAGCAAGCCAGAGCTGTTTCGTGGGCAAAAGCAGCGCCAGAGTGACTGGCGACATAGGTACCCGCCTTGTGCCAATATCTGGCATCATCGCGAATATTTTTACAATTTGCCCAGAAAAACAGCAGTTTCTGAAG
>DSDE01000410.1 GCA_011049095.1 Fidelibacterota bacterium | reverse complement strand
TGAATGTGAGTACAATAAAGCGCTGGACGGATTCACAAAAATTGGCCTGTATCCAGACTGCTGGCGGACACCGAAAATTTTTACTAAGTTACTTTTTGGAATTTCTCGATGCCAATCCCCAAATGAAAGCCTCACTGCCTTTGAATAGTGTTTCGCCGGAGAAGCATCCCTTTGAATCTCTGCCAAAACCTGAGATTTTTGCTGAGAAATCTCTGGATGGAGATGAATCGGCTGTTATGCTAATCTGTACCAGGTTTTTGTTGGGCAAAGGTGACCTGAGTCTTCTTTTTGACGAAATAGTCATGCCAGCCTTGCGCCTCATCGGTGAGAAATGGGCTCGGGGAGAGATTGAGGTGGCCCAGGAGCATATCGCTACCGCAGCAATCCGTGACGCAATGGTACGTTTGAAGGATCAGTTGCAGCCTGCAGGCGGCTCGGAACGCGGTAACGTTTTATCCCTTACTTTGGCCGATGATAGTCATGATATCAATCTAAAAATGGCTGAGTTGCTGCTGAATTACGGTGGCTTTCGTGTTTATAATTGTGGCGCCAAAACTCCATTGGATGGCATTGAGCGTCTTCTCGAAGCGTGGAATATTGAAAAAATTCTTCTTAGCTCAGTTTACCATCCGGCAATCACAGAAAGCCAAAAGATATTTAATGATCTGATTGCTTTAGCAGAAGCAAAGTCTATTTGCATTTATATAGGCGGCCCAGGTTTCGAGGCTTTGGATATTCCCCAAAAAGACAATATTATCAGGCTAGAATCTTATAAATCTATGGCGGAGCTGATGATAAAATGATAAACGATTTTGAGCGCCGCCGAATCCGCACATTGAAAAAAATGCCGCTTGGTGCGGGAGCCGTTGTTTATTGGATGAGCCGCGATCAGCGGGCTGAAGACAATTGGACATTGCTGGCGTCTCGCATTCTGGCGGAAAAAGAGCATCGTCCGCTGCAGCTAATCTTTACGTTAAATTTAAAGTATCCGGGCGCAAGCGCTGACCATTTTCGCTTTATGCTTGAGGGATTAAAGGAGACTGAAGCAAAGCTGAGAGCAAAGTCTATTCCCCTTATTCTTCTGGAAACTGAAGAGCCTGCCGAGGCTATTCTCCGCTTTCATCAAAAGAATCCCATTGCAGCGCTATTTACCGATTTTGATCCGCTGCGGCATAAGAGAAGCTGGAAAGAGCAATTGATTTCCAAAGCGCCATTTCCTGTATGGGAAGTGGATGCTCACAATATCATACCTGCCTGGATTCTCAGTGAAAAGCAAGAATGGGCTGCCTACACGATACGCCCTAAAGTGCATCGCTTGCTGCCTGATTTTCTCACCGATTTTCCTGAGCTGAAAAAAATGCCTTTGGAGAATCTGAAAGCTTTCCCGAAAATCAATTGGCCGCGGATTTCTGGAGTAAGTATTCAGAAATTTGCAAAATCTGGCAGCTCAGCCGCAGAGGAAAAGCTGTATTCCTTCTTTTCAAATGGGCTGGCTGATTATTCTGAAAAAAGGAATGATCCCAATGCTATTGCGGTTTCAGGGCTGAGTCCCTATCTCCATTTTGGACAGATTTCTGCCCAGCGCATTGCGTGGGAAATAGATAATCTGGAAGGAAACAGCAGCGGGAGGGAAGCCTTTCTTGAGGAGCTCATCGTGCGCCGGGAACTGGCAGAAAACTATGTCTTTTATCAAGCGAATTATGACTGCTTTGAAGGCATTGCACCCTGGGCTCAGGCGTCTTTAAATCAGCATCGCAGCGATGTGCGGGAATTTCTCTATGACTATGAAGCATTTGAAAATGCCAAAACCCGCGATTCCCTTTGGAATGCGGCCCAAATAGAAATGAAACGAACCGGAAAAATGCACGGCTATATGCGTATGTACTGGGCTAAAAAAATCCTGGAATGGACGCCAAATCCTGAAACAGCCTGGGAATATGCCATACGCCTTAATGATACATGGAGCCTGGATGGCCGGGACCCCAATGGCTATACCGGCATTGCCTGGAGCCTGGGCGGGGTGCACGACCGAGCTTGGTTTGACCGTCCGGTTTTTGGCAAAATTCGCTATATGAATGAAAATGGCGCTCGAAAAAGATTTGATGTGCCATCATATATCCAGAAAATTAAGACTATGGAGAATTTCAATGTGGAGTGATATAACAATTAATGAACTTTATGAAAGAAGCTATCAGCAAACCTTTCAATATCTGGAAAAACGTCGTCAAAAAGACCATAGCTTTGGCATCAAAGAGCTGCAAAGCTATTTAAGCAGCCTGTATAATAAACAGGCTGTCGCAGGCCTCGACAAAACTGGTCCCACCGAAATAGCGGAGCTGGCCACCATCGCTGCATTTGAAGCCTTTCTGGTCAAATGGCAGAAAGAATTAGAAAACCTTTCAAGCAATTGATGAAGAAAGAACAATGGCCAAAGATCAAAGAACAAAGGATAGAGAACAGAAAATGATAAAAAGTCAGAAGCACGAGGACGATAGTATGGTAGAAATGGTGAAGCATAAACAAAGCAAAAAGTCTGTCAACGGAGGACAGCGCTATAGTGGTTGGAAACTTTGGCTGCACATATCGACCCTTCGACACATTCGACAAGCGCCTCGCGCCTCTGACGGATCAGTGTCCACTCAGTGCGGCGCAGCTCAGGTTAGCAGTGCGCTTGGTGCCCACAGTCAGCATTTGCCTGTTCGATTAGCCACCTTATCAGTTTCAATGAGCGCCCGCCGCTCTGTAAAACCCGTCACCTGCTATTCAATCACCAATCGCCAATCAAATGAGTTCAGGAAATGAAAATATATACGTTAAAAAGAAAACAAATCCTGCCCAAACCGCTGAAGGAGCTATTTGCCTTTTTTGCTCGGCCGGAAAACCTGCAGCAAATCACCCCGCCCGAGCTGGGTTTTCAAATCATTACACCCTCACCTATCGTGATGGAAAAAGGAAGCCTGATTGATTATCAGATACGGCTTTCGGGTTTTCCTTTTCGTTGGCGGACGCTGATTACGAACTACAATCCGCCTCACGAATTTGTTGATGAGCAGATTAAAGGTCCTTATAGTTATTGGCATCATCGCCATCAGTTTTATACAGAAGGAGACACGACAGTCATTGAAGATACAGTAACTTACACGATTCCCTTTGGCATACTGGGCAGGATTTTACATACACTTTTCATCAGAAAAAAGCTAAGAAAAATCTTTGAATATCGAAAAGATATCATTGAGAAATTATTTGAAGAAAGGCAAGATAAAAAATGAAGGTGACAATCTTTGGCGGAACCGGCTTTGTAGGCAATTATCTAGTGCAGGAAGCTTTGGATATGGGACATCAGGTGACCCTTCTAG
>DSDE01000253.1 GCA_011049095.1 Fidelibacterota bacterium | reverse complement strand
CTTCTCCCCTTTTTTAATGCGGTTGAGAATTGTAAACCTTGCCAAACCTGAAGCTGAGTCGTAGCTGTGGATTTTACCGGCAACGCGCTCACCTTCAGACCGGCTGTATCCATCAGTGAAATTTTCCCCATATTGACGAGGATTGCGCGTATAAAAGCCGCTGGTGTAGCAACGATTACTTAGGCTAAGTAAATCCCGCAAATTTTCCTTTTTAAAGGACTTATCACTGACAGCATCATCGATGGCGCTGCGATAGGCACGAGCAGTCATTGCAGCATACCAGGCGCTCTTGGTGCGACCTTCTACCTTCAGGCTGATGATGCCACTCTTTATCAATTCGGGAATCAACTCAATGGCGCAAAGGTCTTTGGCATTGAACAGATAAGTTCCGGCTTCATCTTCAAATATGGGGAAATACTCACTGCGGTGCGATTCTTTCACTGCCAGATTCGAAGGCAAATCGTTATGACTTTTTCTGGGTTCCTGAGTCTTTTCCACATCGAGAATGGAAGCACGCTCCTGCATTAGTTTGTATTCCCAGCGGCAGGAATTGGTGCAGGTGCCTTGATTGGCATCGCGATGATTGAGGTAGTTGCTGATGAGACAGCGCCCTGAATAGGCGATGCAGATAGCGCCATGAACAAAGGCTTCCAGCTCAATATCTGGGACAGCCTGGTGCATCTCGGCAATTTCGGAAAGTTGAAGCTCACGAGGCAAAATAATCCGTTTTACTCCCAGGTCGCGCCACATTTTTACAGAAAGCCGATTGGTGGTATTGGCCTGAGTCGAAAGATGAATAATCAAATTGGGAAAGCGTCTCAGCGATTCATAAATCAAACCTGGGTCGCTCATAATGATGGCGTCGGGCTTCGCATCTAGCAAAAGCTCCAGCGCCTTGAGAAAACCGTCCACTTTGCTGTTGTGGGCATAAATATTCATCGTAGCGTAGAATTTTTTCCCAAAAGAATGAGCTTCTGCGATAGCCGCTGCAAGATCAGCTTCACGAAAACCAATTTCTCTCGTGCGCAATGAATACTTTGGCACACCGGCATAGACGGCATCTGCTCCAAAAGCAAAAGCATAGCGCATTTTTTCAATGTCTCCCGCGGGGACTAATAATTCTGGTGGCGTCATCACGATGTCTGTCATAGACAGAAATTACAGGTTTTCTGCCGCTTGTCCAAAAAAATTAAGCAGATAAATATGAGAAATACTCAAAAGCATAAAAAATATCTTCATTGACTTGGTATTATCAGATAAAATCTCAATCTTTATGGATATCTGAACTAAAATTCATTAACTTCTACCGATGAAAAGAAAAAGATTAATCGTCACAGCCTTAGCGCTGATTGTGCTCATTCTCTGTGCTTGTGGTCAAAAAAACAATCCCAACTATCGCGCTTACAGCTCTGCTTCAGATTTGAAATCAGCAATGAGCTGGCATAATGGCGTTGAGCCAATGATCAGCGCCCATCGCGGCGGGCCAATGTCTGGATTCCCGGAAAATGCCATCGAGACCTTTGAGAATTCCCTGACTTATGCCCCATGTATCATTGAGTGCGATATCAGAGTCACACGAGATGGCCACCTTGTTTTGATGCATGACGCCACAATTGACAGAACGACAAACGGCAAGGGAACTGTTAGCAGCCTGACTCTGGACCAATTGAAGCTTTACCGCCTGGTGGACGAAAACGGCAGGCAGACAGATTTTCAAATCCCCACTTTGAAAGAAACGCTGATCTGGGCAAAAGGCAAGACTATTTTAATGCTGGATATTAAGCAAGATGTAGAAGCAAGTCATGTTGTCAATATGGTCAGAGAGATGCAGGCAGAAGCATTTTCGATTATCATCACTTATAATTGGGGACAGGTAGAGGAAATTCACGCCTTGGCGCCGGATTTGATGATTTCGGCCTCAGTCAATAGCTACGAAACGGCACAAATGATATTTAGCAGTGGTACTCCTATGGAAAACTTTCTCTTTTTTGTGGGAATCTATGAGCCAGAACTAAGCATTTATAATCTGGCCCACCTCCGTGGTATTCGCACTATTTTGGGAACGATGCACAACCTTGATAATAAGGCGGCGGTGAAAGGCATATCGGTATATCAGCAACTTTATCAAAACGGAGCCGATATACTATCTACTGATAATGTACCATTGGTAGCTGAAGCGATCAAAGCAATGAAATAATTCTAAGCAATCGGCAACCCTCCAAATTCCAAACTGCAAACCCCCATTAGAACAAGGAAAGAAAACAGATTGATACATAAAGAATTACCGCCCCTTTGCGGATGCTTGAAAAGAAATCTTACCAATTCGGAAGGCAAGAAAGCAATATCATTTTTACAATTTTTGCATTTTTGCGATTGCTCTTTCAAATCTGATTACCCGCTAAATAGAGTATATAGCGCAGAACTCTCAGGCTTCTGCCATTTATTTTTTCAAAACGAATTGAGGCTGAAATGAGTTTTTTACAGCCCCTACTCCTCTCACTCGCTGTTTTGGCGGCTCTGCCTATCCTCATTCACATACTGGGAGAAAGACGCTACAAGACCATCTATTTCAGTACCTTGCGCTTTCTCAAAGAGATAAAAAACGATGCGATGCAGAAAATCCGACTGATACAGTGGCTGATTCTCCTTCTGCGCACACTTTTGGTAATTGCTCTTGTGGCAGCGTTTTCTCAGCCCTATCTCCAAAACAGCGCAGTCCAGACCCCGGAGCCAGGCATTCTACTCTTTGATGAAAGCATTAGTATGAATCGGGATGGCCGCTGGGAACAGGACAAGGATAAGCTCCTCTCCTATTTTGAAGGCTGGGAACCTGTCCACGCTTATGCCAGATTCAACCAAGATTCCTTGCACGCTCACATTTCAGCTCGCTTTGATGCAATGCAGCGGCAGCAGCGAAATCTATTTATTATCACAGACTTACAAGATAATCAACACACACAGCAAGTCCTGGGAACCCCAGACAGCGCCTGGCAGACCCTTATTCTCCAAAAGAAATTTCCAGAAAACCGGCATGCGCTGACAGATATTCGATTTAAAAATCGCTATCATCCCACCAACGACTACAGCGAATTGGAAATATTTTCTCAAACACTTGAAGGCAATTCACCAGGAAGCGCCTATCTGCACGTCAACGGAAAACGAATTGGTCAGACCAGCCTTAATAAAGAGGGTTATGGAGAATTTCGCTTTATTCCTGAAAGCTCAGGATGGATAGCGGGATATGTGACTCTGGAAGAAGATGGCCTGCCAATGGATAATCTGCGCTGCTTTGCTTTTCAAGCTCAGCAAAAGATTAGGATTCTCATTATCAGCAAAGCAGAAGACTATAACTACCTGCAG
>DSDE01000233.1 GCA_011049095.1 Fidelibacterota bacterium | reverse complement strand
GAGCATATTATCTGGAAAATACCAGAGGAGATATGCGTCTGGTGCCCGAAGAGGAGAGATATACTGCCCAGGCCAAATCAGTCCTGACCGGCTATGATGACAGCGGTTTATTTTATGCTTTGCAAAGCTGGTTGAATATTTTGCCATTGGAATCCGTGGGTAATCGATTTGAGATTCCAGCCATAAAGGTGACAGACTATCCCCGTTTTCCTTATCGTGGGATGCACGTTGATGTAGCCCGGAGTTTCCGCACTGTAAAAGAAATGAAGAAGATTATAGATTTGATGGCGCTTTATAAATTGAATGTGCTCCATTTTCACCTCACAGATGATGAAGGCTGGCGCATCGAGATTCCAAAATTACCGGAACTCACTGATATTGGCGGATTTCGGGCGCATCCGCTTAAAGGCAGCAATTTTCTCCTGCCTTCCCTGAGCAGCGGTCCTTTTCCAGAGGCGGGGAAATCCAATGGAAGCGGTTTCTATACCGAAAAGGACTATATTGAGCTGCTTCACTATGCTGCTGAGCGGAAGATAGAGATCATTCCCGAGCTTGATTTTCCAGGTCATGCCAAGGCTGCAATTCAGGCTATGGAAATACGTCAAGAGAGATTGCGGGCAGCAGGAAAGCCTGAAGAGGCTGACAGGTTTGCCCTTATCCATCCCGAAGACAGTTCAAAATATATCTCTATTCAAAAGTTTCGCCGAAATGTCGTGGATGTTTGTCTGGAGAGTACTTATGATTTTATGGAGCTGGTGATTGAATCAATTGATAAGCTTTACGCCCAGGCCGGAGTGCCTTTACGGGTCTTGCATATTGGCGGTGATGAGGTGCCTCGTGGCGCCTGGACTGGCTCGCCGCTTTGCCAAGCTTTTATGAAGGCACACCCGGAGTATAAGGCTTTTCCTGATCTTAGCCGTTACTTTGTTTTGCGGGTCGCGGAAATTTTAAAAAAATATGAAATTCAGACTGCGGGCTGGGAAGATATTGCCATTCGGCGCGACAGCCGGAAACCCCTGCCTGATTTGAGTTTATCTCAGCTTAATCTATTACCCTATGTCTGGAACAGTGTCTGGGGCTGGGGAGCAGAAGATTTATCAAACCGCTTTGCCAATCAGGGTTTCGAAACGATTTTAGCAAACGTCACAAATCTCTATTTTGATCTGGCTTATGATAATGATCCATCTGAGCCCGGCTTTTATTGGGGTGGATATACAAATACACGCGCAGCCTGGGAATTTACCCCCCTAAACCTTAAAAACTGTGCTGCTTTTGATGGCAGTGGCAAACCTGTTGATTGTAGCCGTTTTGGAGATTATCAGCCGCTTATTCCCGATTCTGCTCATCATCTGCTGGGTATGCAGGGCTTGCTGTGGGGTGAAAACTGCAGAACGATGTCGCAGTTTGAATATCTCTTTTTTCCAAAAATGATAGGGATGGCTGAACGAGCCTGGGCGCCGGTTCCTTCCTGGGAAATCGAAATGATAGGTGATGAAAAGGAGAAGGCATGGTCGGATTTTGCCAATGCTTTAGGACAAAAGGAGCTGCCACGTCTCGACACGTTTCTCGAAGGCGTAGATTATCGATTGCCACCACCAAAAATAGAGCTATCTGGAGATAAGCTAAAGCTTTTGCAGGCATTTCCCGGACTTACGGTCCGCTATACTAGCGATGGCAGTTGTCCGGATCAAAATTCACCTATACTAAGTGGAGAAATTATCATAAATCCTGGCCAGACAGTCAAGCTTGCTACATTTGATTCCCGAGGCAGATCAAGCAGGGTTTTTAGCAGCCAGTAGGGAAAATTATTTTTAAAACCATAGGAGGATGCGATGGCAAAAACAATGGATTATCAGCTAAGACCAAGACCTTATCGTATGAGTAATACGATACAGCATTATGAGTGGGGAAGCCGTGACGGAGAGGCATATATTTCACAGTTTATGGATATTCCGGCAGAAAAGGGCAAACCGTATGCTGAACTGTGGATGGGCGCTCATCCAAATGGAAGTTCACGAATTAATATGGGTGGAAAAAGCGTCGCGCTAAACCATATTATTGATCTCTATCCTTATGAAATGCTCGGGGTTAAAGTTGCAAAAAAATACCAAAACAGGCTGCCTTTCCTTTTGAAAATTCTATCAGCGGCGGAAGTTCTCTCCTTGCAGGCTCATCCAGGTAAAGAGGATGCAAAGCGACTCTTTCTTGCAGATCCTGCCCATTATCCGGATGATAATCACAAACCTGAAATGGCAATCGCTATCAGTGATTTTTTGGCAGTCATTGGTTTTCGTCCAATCAATGAAATTCAAAGCGCTTTAGAAAGGAATCCCGAGTTGGCTCGCTTTATTGGAGAATTTCACTGGACTGATGACGATGATATTGTGCTAGTGAAAAGACTTTATAAAACATTAGTTCAAAATAGCTTAAAAGACATTGAAGGCCTGAAGAAAACTACTGAGGAGATTGCTAATCGCATTAAGAATATGCCATTAACCCGCTCAACCACTGAAAAAGCATATATAGAGCTCCACAAAAAGTATCCTGGTGATATCGGTTTGCTGACCCTCTTTCTCCTTAATGTTGTGAAACTCAAGCCAGGTGAAGGTATCATTCTGCAGGATGGCATTCCCCACGCTTATCTAAAAGGAAATGTCATAGAATGTATGGCCAATTCCGACAATGTGGTACGATTGGGTCTAACCCCTAAATATCGGGACCTGAAAACAATTTTAGAAATTTTGGATTATACTCCTGCAAAACCAGTGATTATGGGTGAAAAGAAAATTGAAGATTTCACGGTTTATGATCCCGATGTCAAAGAATTTCGTATCAATATGTGCAAACTGGAGAAAAATTCTCCTAAAAAAATCAAGTCTGCCGGACCTGAAATCGGCTTGGTTATGGATGGGCGTATTGAGCTTCGCTGGTTAGAGGGCAATACAGAGAGGTTTGAAATGTATAACAAAGGGGAATCATTTATTGTCCCGGCATTTCTCAGGCAATACACAGTTATAGGAGTGCCCAGCGGCCATTTTGTGAGGACCTTCATTCCTGAATAGGAGAAATATTATGCGGTTCGTGACTATTTTGCTCCTGGCGGCAAGCCTTCTTTATGGGCAGAAAAGACCAAATTGGGTAAAGAAAGCGCCAGTTGATTCAAAGTATTATATAGGTATTGGTGCCGCTAGCCAAGATGCTGATGGCGCCGATTATTAGAAACTTGCCCAGGATCGTGCCCTTTCTCAAATAGCCAGTCAGATACAGGTGAATATTTCGCAGGATATCATAAATACCCTAAAAGAGAGTGGTGATATGACAGAGGCGCAATATGAAAGTGTGCTGCGGTCTCAGACAGCGGCCAATCTTGAGGGG
>DSDE01000024.1 GCA_011049095.1 Fidelibacterota bacterium | reverse complement strand
CAGATACTGAGCTGATACTTAATGAAAATCTCTTCACCATTGCGGAAAAGGAGAGGGATCCGGCGCTGCTGGATGCGCTTGATGACATTCTCAATGGCAAAGAGGGTTTTATCCAGGTGAAAAACTCTCGGCGATACCCCGATTATTTTCTCTATTACCGAGGTATTCCGGCTGTCAATTGGGCAATGTGTGTCTTTATTCCGGAGTCTGCTTTTTATGCGGCCCTTTATCAGATGAATTTTTTCCTTCTGGCCATAGTTTTTATCGGGCTGATTATGATTATTTTCATTATTCAAATTGTTTCCAAACGCCTGACCAAGCCCCTTTATGACCTTTCACTGGCGGCAGCGGCTACTGGTGCGGGAGACTTTAAGGCAAATCTGCCGGGTAAGATATTCAGCAGCGAGCTGATTCAACTAAGGGACTCTGTGGCGAAAATGCAGCGGGACCTGCAGCAGCATATTCTTGATATTCAGACAGCTACCGCCGACAAAGAGAAATATGAAAGTGAAATCAATGTGGCTCGGGATATTCAGATGTCTATCGTGCCTCATCTTTTTCCGCCATTTCCCAATCGAAAGGATATGGACGTCTATGCTAAAATTAAGCTGGCTGATTCGATGGGCAGCGATTTTTATGATTTCTTTTTTATCAGTGACCATAAGCTCTGTTTTGCTTTGGGCGAGGTCACGGGCAAAGGTGTTCCGGCTTCGCTTTTTATGGCTGTGACCCGTACACTGCTGCGCTCTGTGGCTCAGGAAAGCAAGCGGCCTGAAGAAATTCTCTGGCACATTAACAAGGATCTCTGCTCTGGCAATAGCACCGGAATGACCGTCGCTTTTTTTGTAGGGATACTCAATCTGAAGACCGGAGAGACGCTCTATGTCAATGCCGGCGGACAAAATCCAATCATTCTCCGGGAAAACGGCAAATTTGAGGAAATAGACACCTTGTCGGCAAGAGAGCCTGGCGCCAATGAAAATACCATTTACATCGCTGACACATTTGCTATGCAATCGGGTGATCATCTCATCCTCTGTAGCGATGGAATCATCAATGCCGCCAATGCAACAGATGAAACATTTAGAAAAAGCGCTTTCGAAAAGGCTCTGGCCCACTTTCAGGGGGATAAGCCTAAAGAGCTGGCAGAAATTCTTTTGTCTGAGCTGGAAAAATTTAGGGGGGCGGCGCCGCAAACAGATGATTATACTTTGCTGACCCTCAGTTATTATAGTGCAGAGACGAGAGGCAAAACATGAGATTTCGCTCGCGGCCTCTGGCTTTTTATCTTCACAGCGCGATACTGACAGCGGCTGTTTTGGCTCTTTTGATTGTCCTTGTTTCGGCTTATCTCACGACCCGTTCCATTCTCCGCAATAATATTCAAAAAGAGGCGGAGCTGCTGACGGAATCTATCCTCCAGCGTGTCACTGTTGTTGAGCAGGCTGTGGTTACAATTGCCGGCAATATGGCCACTGCACTGGAAGAGATGGCTGTTACCGACGACGAGCACGACAGCTACCTGAAAAAAATCGTCTCTGAGAACCCTGAGCTTTACGGAGTGTCGATCGCCATTGCCCCAAAATCTTATGAGCCCTCGGAAGAGTGCTATGGCCGGTATTGCTTTCGGAAAGAGAATGAAATTCACTATGCATACCTTACTGATGGGAGCGTAGATATTCGTATCGAAGACTGGTTTCAGATTGCCGCCCTGACGCAAAAGCCCATTTGGCTTGAGCCCTATTACGGTCAGGCCGGAGGGGCTTTAATGACCTCTTATTGCCAGCCTTTTCGCGTTCCAGGCCGCTGGGACCTCTACGGTGTCATTGTGATTGATGTTTCTTTAGAATCGCTTTCCAGTCTAATCAGCGGCATTCAAATTCTGGAGCACGGCTATGGCTTCCTAGTCACCAGTACAGGAACAATATTTGTTCATCCGGTGAAGGATTTTATTATGAATCAGACGCTCTTTACGCTGGCTGCTGAGCGGAATGATAGAATGGTAGAAGAGCTGGGACGTCGTATGCTAAAGGGCGAAAAGGGCCATCTCTTTGTTGAAAAAGATATACACCGCCCTGAAAGCCAGGTAAGCTACGCGCCATTTCAATACGCACCCTGGTCGCTGGGTCTGGTTTTACCTCTATCTGAATTAAATGGTGACATTAATAAATTGAATCAGGATATGATTTTATTAAGCCTGGCGGGCTTGGGTATTCTCTTTTTGATCATTCGCCGGCTGGCTCGCAAAATGACCCAGCCCCTTGTGCAGCTTACCGCCACTGCCGAGCTCCTTGGCAGAGGAGAGCTGCAATCTCCCATACTTAAACTTTCTACAGGCGATGAATTTGAGACGCTGAGCCAGGCTTTTCTCAATATGCAGGCTGAGCTGAGAGAATATATATTCCAACTGACCGAGAGCACCGCCGCTAAAGAGCGTCTGGAAAATGAGCTGCGTATTGCCAGGGATATTCAGATGAGCATTATTCCTAAAAGTTTTCCTGCATTCCCGGAGCGGGATGATATGGATATTTATGCGGACATCCGTCCCGCGAAAGCCGTCGGAGGTGATCTTTATGATTTCTTTTTCATTGATGATGACTTGCTGGCTTTTACCCTGGGCGATGTATCGGGGAAGGGTGTTCCTGCATCTCTTTTTATGGCTGTCACCCGCACCCTTTTTCACGCCACCTGTCAGTCTGATCAAGCGATAAATATACTCATAGAAAAGATGAATGAAACCCTTTGTGCTGATAATGACGCCTCGATGTTTGTCACTCTCTTTGCCGGCATACTCAATCTGAAAACCGGTGAACTGAATTACTGCAATGCCGGTCACAATCCGCCGGTTTTGATGCGAAAAGGCGCTGAGCCTGTCTGGGTAGATGACAAGCACGGGCTGCCTCTGGGCGTGATGGATGGCTTTGGCTATGATATTTCTACAACGATAATGCAGCCTGGCGACCAGCTTTTTCTCTATAGCGATGGCGTCACCGAGGCGGAAAATATTGACAAAGACCTTTTTGAAGAGCGCCGGCTAATCGAAACGCTGAGCAGCCTTAGAGAAGCAAGAGACCCGGAAACACAAATAAATAAAGTATTTGAAGCTGTGGCATGCTTTGTTGGCGAAGCGGAGCAGTCTGATGATATCACGATGCTGAGTTTGGAATATTTTGGTCAGGAAAATCTAAATACGGAGGCAATGGTGACCAAAGAAAAGGAATTTGCTTTTCGGAATGACTTGGAAGAGCTAAACAGTCTCAGCGAAAAGCTGGAAATACTGGGCGAAGAATGGGAGCTGCCGATGCCGATAGTGATGAACCTCAATCTGGCGCTGGAAGAGCTGATTACCAATACCATTTTTTACGGTATTCAGGAT
>DSDE01000283.1 GCA_011049095.1 Fidelibacterota bacterium | reverse complement strand
GTGCATCAGCGTCATCTGGAATGGGCACAAAACCCTACGCCCCGGGACAAAGCCAGCTTTTTTCCTGAAAACTGGGAGCCGCTGATACAAAATGGACAGCTTCGTGCAGTGGAAGCTGAGGTTGAAATCCTGCCGGGCATTTTTTTGCACATTGTCAACGGCCATACCCCTTATCAAATTTTGCCCCGCGTCAGCGATGGTGAGAAAAACTTGCTGTTTTGCGGCGATTTGATTCCGCTGGCGGCGCAGACCCGCATTCCCTGGATCATGGGCTACGACCTGTCACCGCTTCAGACCGTTCGAGAAAAACAATCTATGCTGGAAATCATAAGTGCCGAAAAATGGTGGCTCAGCTATGAACATGACCCAAAAATCGACTTCAGTCAGGTCGCCCGCACAGAAAAAGGCTTTCTGGCTGTAGAAAAGCAAACAAAATAAAAAAAAAAGAACATTTATGGAAAAAGCCATTATTGCTGGCAGAGCGCCGATGAAAGTCAACGTAGAAGAGGGGCAGAGCTATTGGTGGTGTGCCTGCGGACGCAGCGCCAGCCAGCCCTTTTGCGATGGCAGTCACGAAGGAACCGGATTCTCACCCATTGAATATGTGGCTGAGAAGAGCACAACGAAATTTTTCTGCGCCTGCAAAGCCACGAAAAATCCCCCTTTATGTGACGGCACCCACCGAAATCTCCCGGCAGAATAAGTTTTCAGGCCATAAATTGTGAGCTTAAAAGCTTCGAACTTTCTGAATCATTGAGAAATTTGTTTTGAGGAAAAGCCACATTTCCGCATTTTGGGGAATCATACTTATGGTAATGATTTCTGGCTGTAGCGGCCCGAAAAGCAGCGCCGGAAACGCTGCAAGAGGCCTTTGGTATTGGCAGGGAACCATCCACGCTGCAAGGGAAGACGCCGGCCTAGTGCAGCATTTTAAAAAAGGACGCATTCAAGCGGTCTATGGCGCTTTTGGCTATTCGCCCTATGATTATCCTGAGCGGATGAAAGCCTGGAACGCCCTGCTTCATTCTAATGAGATGCAATCACAATATCTGCTGGCTGGCACCGACTGGTTTTTTCCCGAAAAGCGGGAAGAAATTTTTCTGCGGCTTGAAAAAAATCTCATCGAATTTCATAAAAAGTGTCAGCCGCAGGAACGCTTTGATGCAATTCATCTAGATATCGAGCCTCAGGCGCTGCCCCAATGGAAAAGCGGATCGCCTCAGGAGCGGCGGGAATTGCTGCGGCTGCTGAGTGAGTCTTTTGAAGCGATTTCTCAATATTTAAACCGTTGGAGCGATGTGCCACTGCCCATTTACGCCGATTTACCGGTGTGGTTTGACAGCTTTGAGACCATCGGCTGGGAAAGCGAAAATGACCGCGACGCGTGGTTCTACGAGCTGTCTCTCTATCTTGATGGCGTTTCGCTGATGGCTTATGAGCGGACAGACAAAGCGGTGATTTTAGCTGATACAGAATATGAATTCAGTCGCTTTAGAGAATGTCGCATCGCTCTGGAAGCCGATATTGGCCATGGGAAAAGCTGGCGAACCCCGAAAGCATTTTTTAGAATGATAGAAAAACTGGAGAGCGCTGGTTTTGCGATAGATATCCATAATTGGGAGAGCTACGTTCCGTTGCTGGACTGATTGCTGTTTCGCTATTTATGGAAGCTTCGTAATTTTTAAATATAAACCAGGGCGATCTCTTCTTTGGGCTCTTCGGTGAAATCAATATCATCTTCAAAGCGGATATAGCGATTAGCCAGGGGTGTGGCAGCGCAGATAATCATCACCTGACTAGCGCCGGCTTTCAGAAGGGTCTGGGCCGCTTCGCCGGTGGTGGCGCCAGTGGTAAAAATATCATCCAGCAGCAGGACTTTTTTCCCGTGGACAAGTTTTTCGTCAGCCAGAAAGGCGGCAGATATGTTTTTTTGTCGTTCATCTTGGCCAAGTTTGGTTTGGGTCACGGTATAGCGAATCCGCTTCAGCGCTCTGGTTGTGAGTGGGCTTTGCCAGATTTGTTGCAGGCCGATTCCCAGCCATTCCGCCTGATTGTAGCCCCGGTCTCTTTGCTTGACTGGATGCAGTGGAACGGGCACAATGAGCTGGGCATTCTCAAAAGCGCTGCCCTGATAAAATTGTCCCATGAGCCGCCCTAAAAAGCTGCCGACATAGGGCATAGACTGATATTTTAGGCTGTGGGCAAGCCGGCGCAGGGGCGTATTGAACTCCAGCATTGCGCTGACGGGAATTTTTTCCCAATCAGCATTATCGCGAATCGAAAAGGGGCTTTCGCCAAAAAAACTCAATTTGTGAAAACAATCACGACATAGAAAGGGCTCAAATCCGGCATAATGGCCGCAAACCACACAGCGCGGCGGAAAGAGCAGATCGAGAAAGGGCGCCTTTTGGAGAATGTGGGCGAAATTTGCCATAAGATCAAAAATTGGCTGGCAGTTCTGCCATCACCCCTTTATTAAGCTGAATCGCTTTCTCATGGCCAAATATTTCTTTTACTAAGGTAAAGGCAAAAGTCATAGCTGCCCCGGCGCTGCGTCCGGTGATGAGCAGATTTTTTTTGATAACAGGCTGATTGTCAATTTTTGTGAACTGAATTTGCGGAGCTATCGCAGGATGAATTGTGATAGCTTGTCCATTGGTGAGCATTTCCCTGTCGAGAATAAGGGGAGCAGCACAGATAGCAGCAATGGCTTTTTGCTGTGAATGGTGCTTTTTGAGAATTGCCATCAGGTCATCATTGGCAAGCATGCGATTGACGCCCTCAGTCCCGCCGGGAAGAATAATCCAGTCCCAGACTCTGTCAAGCAGGTCGCCAAGCTGCGCGTCACAGGTGATAGTGATATCGTGACCGCCAGTGACTTCTTTGCCCTGCAGAGCGGCAATGGTGAGATCGGCTCCGGCGCGGCGCAAAATATCTATCACGGTGACGGCTTCGATTTCTTCAAAACCGTGAGCTAAAGGCAAAAGAATTTTAGGTGCCGTCATTAGAATCTCAGAACTTGACCCCATCCCGTATACCAAATTCGGGATGAATACATCCTGAAATATTATCACCGTCATAGAGTTGCTTTATTTTAATCTTTTTCAGGCTATCCACCAGATTGTCCTGAATAGCTCTCCACATATTTTGTGTTTGGCAATCTCCATTTTTGGGGCAAATTTCAGGATGCTTCAGACATTTATAGATGGCCAGCTCGCCTTCCACGGCAATCATAACATCATATACGGTAATATCATCAATTTCATTGAGAAGCTCCACACCGCCGCTGAGCCCCCTTTTGCTGTGAACAATGCCATTTTTCGCCATACTGGAAAAGATTTTTCTTAAAAATGGCTCTGGAATATGGGTTTGATCAGCGATTTCTCCAATGTG
>DSDE01000282.1 GCA_011049095.1 Fidelibacterota bacterium | reverse complement strand
TATCTGATTTGGGTCGTTTATAAATAAGATACATCCGATTTGGGTCAACAACAAAGCCGATATGATGGCGCCAACCAGAAAAAACCAGCTCTTCTGACTCATTGTCAAAGTCATCAAGAAACATAAAATCGAGATTTCTTGTGGGTATTTCCAGCGGGATATCGTCATTCAGCATTCGGCTGTTTACGATACGAAAGACCTTATGTTCCCAGCGTGCTTTCTTCTCTCTCTTTATTTCACTTTTCAATCTTTTATTCCATTCCCAATTTTTTTCGCCCCGCCGGAGAGATCATAGAGGGTGTCCACTGGGGGTCCCAAACAATTTTAACCTCTGCAGATTCAACGCCCTCTATCATTTCAATTTTATGTTTCACATCATTGGCGATGCGTTGCGACATCGGACATCCCCGTGCAGTGAGCGTCATAGTTATCACAACATGCTGCTCGACTATATCAACATCATATACCAGACCGAGATCCATAATATTTACAGGAATCTCTGGGTCCATACAAGTGTAGAGAATTGCGTTAATTTCTTCTATATTTGGCGCTTTCATCTAATCCTCTTCTTTTCTCTGTTATCCTGTGGCCACAGTATCAATCAGCTTTTCCACCAAACGCATAAAAGCCTGGGCTTCTTTCGTATCGGGCTTTGCTGAAACAATTGGCTCACCCTTATCAGATTGCTGCATCACAAGAGGTGAAAGGGGCAATTCACCCCATAGGGGAACCTTCAGCCGCTCACTCTCTTTTTTTCCGCCGCCTCTGCTGAACAAATGATGCAATGCCTGACATTGATCGCAGATAAAGTAGCTCATATTTTCTACGATACCCAAAACGGGTACTTCAACTTTTTGAAACATATTCGCGCCGCGACTCACATCAAGCAAAGCCAAATCTTGAGGTGTCGTTACCAAGATAGCGCCGGTTATAAAAATTTTTTGAGAAAGCGTCAATTGTACATCGCCTGTTCCGGGGGGCAGATCTAAAATAAGAAAATCCAGCTCACTCCATCGGACATCACTTAAAAACTGGTCAACCAGTTTCATCACCAGCGGCCCTCGCCAAATGACCGGGCTATCCTTCTCGATAAAAAAACCAAAGGACATAATTTCAAGTCCGTATTTTCGCGCAGGATATATAGTATGCTCATCCTGGACAAGGGGCGCTTCATTGATATCAAAAAGCATAGGCGCGCTGGGGCCAAAAACATCCAGATCAAGAAGACCGGTTTTGTAGCCTTTTTGCACCAGACCCAACGCAATATTCGCAGCGATGGTGCTTTTTCCCACACCGCCTTTGGCGCTTGATACGGCCACTACATATTTTGCAGAAGCAAACTTAACACGGCCATCCATTGGATTGTGGCTTGCTTTTGATTGAATTTTTCCGGTTTCAACCTTAGGCATTGTATTCTGAATAATGACCTTTGTATTGGGATAAGCATTTTGACTGAGAACCCGGCTGACCTCATCGCGCACGATCTGTAGTTTTTCCAGGTCATCGGAGATTATTCTCAAGTTAATCGTTAGTATGCCATCAGCCTCTACCGCATCCTGAAACATTCCAAAATCGATTATATTTTTCTTGTAGCCTGGATATTTGACTGTTTTCAGCAGCTCAATTATTTGATTTTTGTCCATCATCTTCTCCTCTTCCAAAGCTGGGGAATATAAAAAAAGGCAGGCTAAAAAGCACCTGCCTTTTTCAATTTTTTAAATTCTGGAAAATCAGGCGTGCAGTTTGTCGTATTTTGCCTGGAGCTCTTCTCGAGTCTCTTCATTGTCAGGATCCTGAATGATACAATCAACGGGGCAGACAGCAACACATTGTGGCTCGTCATAGGCGCCAACACATTCAGTGCAGCGCTCTGGATCAATCACATAAATGTCGTCGCCAGCGCTGATTGCTTCATTTGGGCATTCCGGTTCGCATGAACCACAGTTGATACATTCATCAGTGATAATCAGTGCCATTTTACTCTCCTTTGCTTATGGTGTTATTTCTATGCACATTTTCCTCATTCGGAGAAAAGTTACACTAATTATAAGTCACTGTCAATTGATATTCTTAAAATTTGCGACACAACATGAGGTGATATACGCCATAATTATTTTCTTGTTGGATAACAAATTTATGGCGCCGGCAGGGAATTTCTTTTCTTCTAGATGACTCTATTCAAAAGCCGAGGATAGGGGAAACACCACAAAATCAATCCTGATAAGCGGATTCATTTTGACCACAATTCAAAATCTGACTAGATTGTGACAAGAAGCACAGATACATCCAAATATGTTTTGAATTATTCCTAATCCTTATTATGTTTGGCCGTCGAAAAAATTGCAGAAGAGGGTGTAAAATGTACAAACAATCAGAAGAAATACTTAAATCAGGGTCGGCAGACGACGAGCGTGAACCACTGCTTTCTGGACAGATTGGCCGTGCCTTCATATTAAGTTTTCTATTTTTCCTTTCCGTTTATCTCTACATCAATATTGTGGGCTAAGGTCTCAGTATCGCCACGACGTGGTGTTTTAAAAGACTGATAATCCTCCCATATCGGTTGGTCCTTCAGCAAGCCGGGAAAGCGTTCCCACAGCGATTTTGCGAATCTATAATCAAGTTCTGCTGAGTTTTGCGGCGCTGGCGGCAAACATTTTTGCCAAATTTCCATATCTTCCATACAAAAATAGATGAACAAATCATCTGACCAATTTTTTATCTGCTTAATGGCGAATTGATACATTTCAGCCCGTAAAGGTTTAATAATTCTGCTTTTATTATCTTTCCCCATAATCATTTCACCAGTAAAGATACTGGATTTGGGAAACTTATCCAGCGCCTTGTCTTTCATTTCTGGTGGAAATCTCAGACTGCCAATGGATATCCAGCAAATGTTTTCAGGCTTAATACCCGCTTTCTGCAGTTTAAGAAAAACCTCACCATATCCCTTTTCCCATCCCCGATGCCAAATCATTGGATCAAAGTGAAAAGCGAGTTTATAATCGGCCTTTTGCGCCTGAACGGCAGCTTCAATTCGCGCATCAAGGTTTGCGGCTCTGTGCTCTTCTGTACGAATCAGTTCACCAGGGTTCAGGGACCAGGCTAAGACAGTTCGCCCATTATGTGGCAGTGAGAGCAAATGTTGAATATCCGCCGATTTGCTTTTCAGCTCCAGCAGCATCTGATCTCGTTGGGCGGCCTTTAAAATCAGCATTTCTGCGGTTTGTACCCATGGGTCCAGCGCCAGGCTGTCTCCCAGCTCACCAGTGCCAATTCGAAAGAAGCGCTTGGGTTCAAGAGCGATTCGACGGTCAATTTCCGCGAAAAGTTCATCAATATTTGTATGTACTCTCAGCTCCTGATTATTAAGGTAATATTGAAGGATGCAAT
>DSDE01000193.1 GCA_011049095.1 Fidelibacterota bacterium | reverse complement strand
CTCCTATGGGTCGGATGATTTTTTTGTCGTTTATAGGCTTTGGCGTTTGGCGAGGAAACTTTTAATAAAGCCATCTATATCGCCATCCATCACGGCTTGAATGTTGCCGGTTTCATAGCCTGTACGTGTGTCCTTCACCAAAGTATAAGGTTGAAAAACATAGCTGCGAATTTGGCTTCCCCAGGCTATCTCTTTTTTGGTGGAATTAATTGCATCACGTTTAGCCCGCTCTTCTTCGAGCTGTTTCTGGTGCAGACGGCTGGCCAAAAGCTTCATAGCCGTATCTTTGTTTTTGTGTTGGCTGCGCTCATTTTGGCAACTGACGACAATGCCTGTTGGCAGGTGCGTAATCCGCACAGCGCTGTCGGTCTTGTTTACATGCTGCCCACCGGCGCCGCTGGCGCGGTAGGTGTCAATCCTCAGGTCATTGGTATTAATCTCAATATCACCAAGCTCTTCAAAAACAGGATAGACGAAAACAGAGGCAAAACTGGTATGTCGTCTGGCGTTGGCATCAAAAGGGCTGATACGAACCAGCCGATGAACGCCAATTTCTGTGCTGAGATAGCCATAGGCATAGGGGCCAATGACCTCGATGACCGCTTCCTTAATGCCGGCTTCTTCTCCAGGCTGATAGTTAACAACTGTGTAATCATATCCTTTGCGTTCCAGCCAACGGCTATACAATCGGAAGAGCATATTTGCCCAGTCCTGGCTCTCTGTACCGCCAGCGCCTGGATGAATGACTAATATTGCATTGCGATTGTCGTCTTCTCCAGAGAGGAGCTTTTCAGTCTCGATGGTGGTCATTAAATCTTCAGCTTGACTGCAAATGGCAGCGAGCTCATTTAGATTAATATTCTCTCCCTCGCTTTTCATCATAAAATAAAGCTCTATATCATCTATCAGAGTCTGTACCTTTTGCCAGCGTTCCAGTTCAAATTCCAGAATAGAGATTTCCCGAGTGACTAGCTGGGCTTTATTTGGGTCTTGCCAAAAATCCGGTGATTGAGTGGCATCCCTGAGTTCATCTATTCGCTCTTGTTTTTCATGAAGCTGCATGTAGGAGCTTATCTCAGTTTGCTTTTTTTGCAAGGCTTGATAATTATCTGTGATTTGTTCTATTGTATTCATACGTTTCTCCTGATTTATTTTTTGGATACTTTCTTTTGGCTAGGAAATAGAAAAGTCAGTAGAAACGGCCTTTATAAAAATGCCTGGTAAAAAAAGAAACACCCGCTATTTTGCCAAGCGGGTGTTGTAAGATTTTTGTTCGGTTCATAACCGGAAAATATATCAAATTATCGCTGTTTATGAAAGAGTTTTGCGGGTTATTTTTTCTGTATCAATGGCTATAACCAACTCTTCATTTGTAGGAATGACAGCAATTTTTACCTTTGAATCTTCAGCTTCAACAAAACCTTCTTTGCCACGAATCATCTTTTCATTTTTTTCATGATCGAGAATGATGCCCATATATTCAAGGCTATTAAGAACAGCTTTTCTCACAAGGAGGCTGTTTTCGCCAATACCACCTGTAAAAATAATACCGTCAGCGCCACCAAGTGCAGCAGTGTAGGCCCCGATATATTTTTTCAGGCGATAGGCAAATACATTGAAAGCGAGCTCAGCGCGCTTATTGCCTTCCAACATGGCATCTTCTATTTCCCGCATATCGCTGGAAAGTCCGCTGATGCCGATGAGTCCACTGTGTTTATTAAGCATCGCGCTGATTTCCCGAGGCTCCAGACCTTCTTTGGCGATAATCTGATTGGCCACGCCAGGGTCGAGATCACCGGAACGAGTACCCATCAGCAGGCCTTCCAGAGGAGTGAATCCCATAGATGTGTCGATTGAATATCCATTCTTGATGGCTGAGATCGAGGCACCATTTCCCAGATGACAGGAGATTAGTTTCAGCTCTTTCAGATTGCCATTTGTCAGGTCGCGATATCTGCGACTGACATAATAATGAGATGTGCCATGAAATCCGTATCGTCGGATGCTGTGCCGCTTGTAAAGCACGTAGGGAATGCCATAGATATAGGCATAGTCAGGCATTTTGCTGTGAAAAGCAGTATCGAAAACACCAACCATGGGTGTGTTTGGCAAGTGAAAGCGAGCGGCCTGAACGCCTTTGATATTGGGGGGGTTATGCAGTGGCGCCAGATCAATACATTCATTGAGAACATTCATTACATCTTCATTGATAAGAACGCTATCTTTAAAATGTTCGCCCCCATGTACCAGACGATGTCCGACGGCATCAATTCCATCCAGAGTCTTGATTACACCATGATTTGGAGAAATTAGACCTGCCAAAACATATTCGAGAGCCTGTTGATGATCAAAAATTTCACCGCTGAGATTGATCTTGTGACCATCGCTGCGTTCCTGTTTCAAGGATGATCCACGCAGACCAATTCGATCGACCAGACCTTTTGCTAAAAAGTTCCGGGTTTCGGTATCTATCAACTGATATTTTATCGAAGAGCTGCCGGAGTTGATTACGAGTACTTTCATTTTCTTTCCTCCGTTTAAAATTTATTTTCGCCGGTGGCTCGTCCAAACTCATCATATAGAAAAAAGCCTCTGTGAGTCTTTTTTCCTAAATGTCCGGCACGAACCAATTTTTTTAATATGGCAGGGGGTCTGTATTTCATATCGCCAAATTCCCGAAAAAGCTCATCCATCCAATTGAGAACTTCATCGAGCCCCATATTATCTGCCAAGCCAAGAGGCCCCATATTCAGGTTATAACCCAGACGCATAGCTGTATCTACACCAGTTGCTGAGGCTACACCTTCCATCACAACCATCATTGCCTCGTTTAACATCGGCAAGATGACGCGTGTGGTGACAAAGCCGGGATATTCATAAACTTCAACACTGGTCTTGCTAAGCTGGGTGGCAAATTGTCTGACTTTATTGAAGGTTTTATCACTTGTATGTAATCCTCGGATAATTTCTACCAAGGGAATTTTGGGTACAGGATTGAGAAAGTGAAGACCAACAAAGTTTTCTGCCCGGGTTGTAGCATTGGCCAGTTCGGTGATACTTAGCGTTGATGTGTTTGTAGCAAAAATTACCACCCTTGGTGTAATTTTGTCAAGTTTTTGAAATAGTGATTTTTTTATTTCCAAGTCCTCGGGAATGCATTCCAGCAGTATATCACATTTTGCCGCCTCATTGAGATCAGTTGTGAAAGTAGTCCGGCTTAATATTGCCCGTTTTTCACTGCTAGTGAGCCCCCATCGCTGGATTTCGACATCCATTTCAACCGAAAGCAGTCCTTTGGCAATCTCAATTTCTGTTTCATCTTTTTCGATACAAATTACGCTAAGGCCCTTGCTAGCAATTGTCCAGGTAAGGCCTCTTCCCATGACGCCCTGCCCAAT
>DSDE01000334.1 GCA_011049095.1 Fidelibacterota bacterium | reverse complement strand
GTCAAAGCAGCCCTTACAGCACAGAGATAAAATTCTCAAAAAGCATCGCTTTGTGGAATGATTTAGACGCTGTGAGTCAGGAGATTGCTTTTGCTGATACGCTGATTATTCAAAATGATCTTCTGACAGTTTATCATCCCTATTTAGGAATGGACACCATTTCTATCAAATTGCCTGCTATGAGCGACACACTGGGGGTTTTTTCTCAGGATACACTTATTCGCATTATCCCGAGAGTTCCGGCAGATACAAGTTATCAATGGACCTACAAAGATTCTCGCCTGATGGTTAGTCCGCCGCCGTCTCAGCCGCTATGGGTCAACGCTGTTTTAGATAGCGATACGACGGCTATTTTATTAAGTCAGCATTTTAGAAGCGTCTTTATTGTACCCGATTCATTATTTGCTGAAGACATGCCACTCCGTCTGGAATGGTTTCCGCCGGAAGATTCTATCTATCCCAAAATCAAGCCTTCAAAAGCGCTGCAAATTCAGATAGCATTCCCTGGATTCAAAGAATATGGTTCAGTAATTGGCAGTGTAAACTGGCAGCCCGATATGCGGCTTGTTTTATCGGGCAGGCAATTCTATGCAGAAACAGATCCCGATAGCAATGGCGTTTTTCGTTTTGAGAAGGTGCCATCGGGAAAATTTAGACTTAGCTATTATCTGGATAAAAATGCGAATGGTCGCCGAGATTACGGAAATTTTTTCCCTTTTGTGAGCCCCGAATATTTTGAAGTCTTTCCAGAAGAGATAAACGTTCGTATTAACTGGGATAGCGAGATAGATTTTAGAGTAGAAAATTGAAAGGAATCATCATGCATGAACATTATTACAGTGTGATTATGGCAGGCGGTGTAGGTAAGCGCTTTTGGCCACGTAGCCGTAAAAACCGTCCAAAACAATTGCTGGATATTGTGGGAAATAATTCGATGGTCAATCTGACGATTGAGCGTCTCCAGGCTTTATCCCCGGTTGAGCGAATTCTCATTATAACCAATTATCAGCAGGCTCAGCTCATTCTAAACCAGAATGATGCATTGACCTGGGACAATTTTATAATTGAGCCAAGGGGAAAAAATACTGCGCCGGCCATCGGGCTTGCCGCATTGGAGCTATATCACCGGGACCCTAAAGCAATTATTGGCATATTCCCAGCTGATCACCGCATCAATGATACAGATTGTTTTGTCAGGACTGTCCATCAGGCTATTGACTATTCCCAGCATAATGCTGCCCTTTTAACTTTTGGAATTGTGCCGACTCGGCCTGCCACCGGATATGGCTATATTCAGATTGACAAACTCAATCCCCTGGAAGATAGCGCTATCGGCAGGGTAAAAACCTTTGCCGAAAAACCCAACATAGCCACTGCCCGTCGTTTTATTAAATCAGGAGAGTTTTTTTGGAATAGCGGTATGTTTATCTGGAAAGCCGAGGATATTCTAAACGCCATCAGCGAATATATGCCGGAGCTCAGCGAGGCGCTGGAGCAGATTAAGCTTTATATGGGGAAGGACAATTTTGAAGAAAAGCTGGACTATATCTGGCAGGGTATTCAACCAATATCTATTGACTACGGGGTCCTTGAACAGGCTCAGAATGTCTATGTCGTGAAGGCGGATTTTGACTGGAATGATGTGGGAAGCTGGGATGCTGTCTATGATTTAGAGCCAAAGGATAAAAATGGCAACGTTTTTCGGGCTGACGGCGCAATGTTTCGCTCAAGCCAAAACTATGTCTTCAGCCAATCGGTGAAAGTTTTCTTGAGGAATATTCACAACCTGATACTTATCGAAGATGATGGTGTGCTTCTCGTTACACCTCGAGGTGAAAGCGAAGAGGTGAAAGAGATTGTAGATACTTTAACCGTGATAGATAAAGAGGAGCTGCTGTGAGCAAAGCGCAGAAAATTCTCCATAGTATGGAGACATTTCTGGAAGCGCATCAAGTCTCCATCGAATATGGCAGCGGTAACTTTTATGGGGGCGTCTGTACACTAAATCAGGCTAGAAGAATTGTGGTCAACCGGCACATACCGGTCGAGGAACAGATTATGATTTTAGCAAAAAGTTTTTGGGATATGCAAATCGATTTTGATGGGCTTTCTAAGCAGGCTTTGGAATTTGTGATGAAATTTTCTCCTGATGAAAAAGCAGATTAAACTATTATAGACAGTAGGCTGGCAGATATCGCAGCTCTTTTTTCTGTAAGAAGCCTTCCAGGTTTATGACATAAGCTTCATAAAAGCCATTTCTTTTGCTCCAGCGCTGGACATAGGCGCTGGTGCGGGTGTGGGCTTTGAGCTCAATTGGCAGAAGCTCCAGATCGTTTTTTAAAATAAAATGGATATGCTGACCCTGCTTAGAGCGCCAAAAATGGATCATCCACTGGGGATATTTTCGTAAGGCAATAAAAACGCCTTGCTCTAAAAGACCTAAAACATCATTGCGGTTGTTGAGAGGTGAAAAATTATTGATTAGCGCATTTCGCAATCCGCTGTCTAAAAAAAAGATTTTGCTCATTTTAATGAGTTCATTGGCATTATTTTGATGGTGGGGGGTCACGATGTCCACAATGCCGAAATCACATAATATGCTTAGCCACTTATGGAGTGTTTCCGGTTTAATACGTAGTGTGCGGCTGAAATAGGCTTCGTTATATAATTCACCTTGCTGGTTGGCCAATTGCATCACAAACTGTACAAAACTATGGCGTTTGTTAATCTGATAAACTGATGGAATTTCCCGAAGGACAAAGGCGCTGACGCGCTTTCTCAACCAAGCTGCTTTTTCATCATATCCGGTAATTGCGGCAATTTCAGGATAGCCGCCAAAGATCAGATATTCTTCATAAAGCGCTTGGAGCTCATCGCGAATTGATTCAGGAAATGGATTTTCTGAAATGGCAAAAGGCAGATCAGGTAAGTATTCAAGCCAGTCTGAATGCTCCTTAGCCCTGAGAAATTCCCGAAAAGAGTAGGGGAGAAGGGTCAGCATGATATAGCGCTCTTTTAGGCTAATTTCCAGCATTTCCTGAATAGCATCTGTCATTGTGCCAGCCAGGATGAAATGTATATTGGGCTCTTTTTCCAGCAGAATCCTCAAAAGTTCCGGTAAATTGTCGCTAAACTGTACATTATCAAGGAGAAGGCTAATATTTTCACCTGATTTATACCCTTTTTGTGTGAGATGCCTGATGAGAGAAACAAATCCCGATTGCACAAGCTCATATTCTCCAAAGTCGCTCATATCAATGTAAAAGGCCGATTGTCCGCCGTTCATATTCGCTTGTAAGTATTTTAATATCAGTGTTTTGCCGGTTCTTGCTGCACCGCTGAGCCATATTACGGGAAAGGATTCACGCTCTATGGCAATACGGTCTATAATATCTCTGTAAATAAATTGCTCATCCATAGAGG
>DSDE01000440.1 GCA_011049095.1 Fidelibacterota bacterium | reverse complement strand
GATATCCGGGTGTTGGATAAGGGCGAATCGTGAAGTCCAGGGTGCTGTTATCGGTGTCAAATCCGGGAGCAATGCGCTCAATGGATTGCCCGCTATATTTTTTTTGGCCAACTCCTGCAAAACCCGCGTCAAGTTTTTCTGTAATGCCTTTCTTGTGGGTGCTGAGGGAGGAATATTCCACAACATCAATAATTGTTTCCATATCAATGCCATCAATATAATAATTATCGCGGCCATCACCCAGCAGAATTATATCAGATGTGAGCGAAATCATGAAATCTACTCTATTACCTTCTTTAATATTCCAGATATTGGGCACATCAGGATTATCTGTATCAGCATAATCAGCGGCATTAACAAATTCCCAGTCGGCGTTGCTTAGGTCAATGCTATTTATCAATGTGTCATTTCCTTGAACGATGACATGATTTCGGGCATCCTGAGCGCAGACCACAAATTGGCCGGGCGCCACAGGATATTCCCGACCGCTTACCGGTTCACCGGGAAACTGGTAAATGTAGGTGACATTATCGGCATCTATCGTGCAGGGCCCCATTCGGCAGATAATCATTCCATCCAGATAGACCGTATCGGCGCTGCTGTTGTATAGCTCGATAAACTGGTCGTAAAAGTAGAAAATTCTATTCGGTGGGCCCGCGCTGTATATTTCGTTGATTTTCAGGCCGGGCTTGCCGCTGATTCGCACAATAAGTGTTTCTAAAAGGGCTTCTTCAGGAGTGATAACAAATTCAGATTGACCACTGATGCGAGTTGTATCCAGCTCATTGAGAAAGGGAAAATCGTAGCTGACAGAGGCGATATAATGTCCGGATGGAATATCATTAAAGGTGACAAAGCCAGCCGCATCTGTTCTTTTGCTTTGCAAGAGCCCCGAATAATATGACGCGTTGATATTGACAGGCACTTCTGCCATTGGTATCAGTCCATCGGGGAATAGATGGCTGATTCGGCTGCTATCCATAATCAGGAAAAGCGTTTGCTCGCGTTCACCTTCAATAATACTAGGCTGTTTTTCCAGCTCGATACAGGCAGTAAGTGAGATTATGAGAACAGCTACGGGCAGGAATATTTTTTTTACCATTGTACGCTCAGCTCCAGCCCAAAATAGATGGGCGCATTCATAGCGCGGATGCTGCCATAGTAGGGGTCTTGCCACCAGCCGCGGTCATCCAGCAGGTTATTGACATAGAAGCTCAATTCGCTGTTCAGCCCCAGGGATTTGCTGATGCGGGCATTTATAATCCAGCGCTGACCATATTTATAAAGCTCAGCATCATACCAATAACTCATGCCTTGGAAATATTCCACATTATGCCCGTCTATTTCCGCAATCTTTGATTTTGAATGATAGATATTCTTGCGTGTGTCATAAGGAATGTATTGCAGATCAACGGTGATCCAGACCCCCAGCCGCTGATTGATATAGGATGTCTGCTGCCCTAAGATAATTTTTTCCTGCCAGCGGTCTGCCGCCGGATACCAGAGTTCCTGCCAGCTTGTGTCATAGCGGGTGGCGTAAATCCGCCGTGCCTTACTGTTTAATACTGTACGATAAGTAGCGGTAAAAACAAATTTTAAATTGTAGATGCGCTTGGTCTGCAGTGAAAATTCTAAGCCGCTGTTTTTTTCGTTGGAAACATTTTCATAGCGAGACCAGGTAAGGGAAGTGATGGTATCCGGATTTGTTTCATAGCCTACAGGATAGCTGACTCCTGTCGGCTGATTTGTGTTTTGAGTATAATATGCTGTCAGCGACATTCCCAAATAGTCTGTTGGTTTCCAATCAAGGCTGCTTTCAGCTTTATCACTGTAATAAGATTTGAGCTGTCGGTTTTCCTGATTGTAGCTGATCTCCACCCAGCCAGAGTCAGTTGGCGTCTTGACATAAGCGGGCTTGCGGTAAAGCTGTGCCATACTCACGGCTTTGATGCTTCTGCCAACGCCTGTTCGCCAATAGAAATTTTTTGCGATTTGGACTCTGGAAGCAAGACGCGGGCTGAGAAATTGTCCCTGTGGCGCATCGAGTATGCTAAAATGAGGCGCTTTAGCAGCAAAATCAAAACCTTTTACATTGACGGCATCATAGCGAAGCCCGGTCATAAGTTCATAAGATTTGCCATTATGTTTCCAGCTGCGATTGGTCTCTCCATAGATAGCCAGTTTGAAAAAACCGGGATAATCATCAAATCGATAGCTTCGCTGGGTGCTATAGGCGCCATAATAATTGTAAATGCTGTCGAGGTGAAAACCGCTGCCGGTGTTAACCTGATAATTAAGGTCAATGCCAAGCATATTTTTCAGTGTGTGGCCGTGCTCATTTTTCCTGGTTTTTTCCCGCTTCATCTTAAAAGTGGCATCCCATTCCTTACCCTCTTCTCGCATTTCTCCAATGTATCCAAATACAGTATCAATCTGGTCTGGCACATATTTGCTTTTGTAAATATCTTTGCGATTCAGGTCCAGATTCATTGTGCCGTCATATTTCACATTTTTGCCGGCTTTATAGTTCCAGCGAAAAGTGCCTGTGCTGAGAAAGCCATGATTCCAGCTTTGCATCTGATAAATATCTGTGGGCTTTTCATCGTCTAGTGTTCGGGTGTAGCTGCCATTAAAACTGTAGTTAAACGGTTTTTTTTCATCGTCTATTTTATATCCGGCATTAAAATAGAATCGGTGGTATTCGTCACCAGTTTTTCTTTTGTCCCGTTCGCTGAAGGCATAATTGGCGTGATAGTCCAGCATTCCATCGCCTAATTTATGGCCGCTGCTGAAATTTGCCCCTTTTGTATCAGGATTGTAGCGGGCTCTGAGTCGTTTGCGAATTGTATTGCTTTTTGTTTCCACTTTGATGACGCCATCTGCAAAATTGCCGTATTCCACCGAAGGAATACCCGATATCACTTCTACTGAGCTGATATTGTCAGCGGGAATCATCCGCATATCAATGCCGCCGGTCTCTGAAGCGGTCATAGCGGTGATGACAGCATCGTTATTGATCTCATTACCATCAACAATGATTGTGGTGCCAAAAGTCTGCAAGCCGGTGACATCCAGATCGCCGGAACCGATTTTTCGAATGCCGATGGACTGCCTGGATGCCAAGCCAAGCTGTTTGCTTTTCTCGATGCCAGGAATCAATGTCAGCACATCGCCTAAATTATCCGCTTGCAGATGCTCGATTTCACCCGATTCAATACGCCGGACGGTGGTCATCTCTTCGGGTATCACTTCCCGCTCCAGCGATTTTACCTCAATACCGCCAATCATAAAGCAATATTCGGCATTCCATCGCCCTTTTTGAGAAAGCAGCTTGATTTTTACCTCATAAGTCTGTCCCTCTTCCACAATAAAATCAAAGAGACTGTTACTATAGAAACCTTCTTTGATGGCAGCAAGTTTATAACGGCCACTGG
>DSDE01000344.1 GCA_011049095.1 Fidelibacterota bacterium | reverse complement strand
GATATGGGCAAAACTTGTCAAATTATAGAGAATAAGGCCCCATAGCGCCGCATCCCTTGCCTTTGTTTTCCCAAGAGGCAGAGACCATCGAAAAGCGTTTAAAATCGTGAAGTAGAGCAAAATCATTGTGGCCGCGCTCCAAAGCACACCCATCAGCTTTACACCAAATACAGAGTCACCGAAAAATGTGGTTCCCAGAAGAATACTATAGGCAGTCATTGGCGGATGATCGAAATATCCCAAAGCCGGAAATTGTGCATAGAGCCAATAATATGCCTCCTGCGGCGTGATGGGGATAAGTGCGATGTATATCAAACGAAAAAGCGTCAGCGCTCCAACAAATCTCCAAAGAAAGGCATCAGCCCCCTGCCAAAATTGCCATCGCCCCTTTCCCATTCTGTCTAAATCCTGCACCTCGAATTTTACAACATTATCTTTTGAAGACCAAAGCAAAAAATAGGCTTTCTATCCGCCAGAATTTTTTGTTTAACTTGAATATCTCCCGATAAACTTATATTTTCCAGCGTGAAAAAGGAGCTGAAAATGAAATTTATACAATCATTATCGGCAGGACTCAGCATCTGCATTGTTATCTCTGCTGTAAATCTTTTTGCAGGAGAAAATCCAAGAGTGAAACCCTACGGCAAAGCCATCACAGAGTGCGGAAACCACGAAATTGACAAAATGCTTAGGGAAGTGAGCGCTAAAAACCTTACGATAACCGAGAGAATCAAGCGCTATTCTGGACTCTTTTTGGGAATGCCCTATAGCTGGACGGCAACAGGGGACGGTCCTTATGCACTTTATGAAAATTACCCCCTTGTAAGCTTTGACAGCACCAATTGTATGGTCTATTGCGAACACGTCCTGGCAATGGCCATATCTGACAATTGGGACCATTTCTTCAATAATCTTCAGCAGATTCGCTACAAAGACGGCATCATTGGCATGCAGACCCGCAACCATTATACAATGGCTGACTGGTTGCCAGAAAACGATTGGATTCTCGATGATGTGAGCCGCATCGTTGGCGGGAAATTTACAAAAACAATGACCCGAACCATTTCTCACGAAAAATTCTTTAAGGGGAAAGGGGTCACTGATTTGCGCCGTATCAAGCCAGACCGCAAAATCACCATTGACTACGTGCCCCTGGACAAATTAGATAAAGTGGAGAATCAATGCCAGAATGCTGACATCGTAGCACTGCTCATAGCAAACAAAGATGATATATTTTCCGCACATATGCTGATGATTGTAGAATTAAACGGAAAAAAATATTTTCGGGAAGCTTCCAACAGCCTCAATACAACCTTTGAGACACCTTATCAAGAATGGGTACGTCAAACCCAGAAGAAAAAGCGCTATGCTGGAATGGCCTTTATGCGGGTTAAAACGGACCTGAATCAAGCAGGAAAAATCATCTACCCGGAAGAAATACCCCATCTGAAAGAAAAAAAGGACTAAGCCAATGAAAAAAGGAATACTGATTGCCCGCATCATAGGTATCACGGCGCTTATTATCCTCAGCGCCTGTCAGATAAGAAACCCATACCTTAAGCGGGAATATGTCAACAGCGAAGGCGATACCCTTCGCTATCGTCTCCTGAAACCACATAAGCTAAAGAAGAGTCAAAGCTATCCTTTGGTTATTTTTCTCCATGGCTCCGGCGAAAGAGGCCGAGACAATGAAGCTCAGCTTCTTCATGGAACTTCACTCTTCCTCCAGGAGAATATTCGAATAGATTACCCAGCCTATGTGATGGTTCCCCAATGTCCTCCCGAAGAGCGCTGGGTGGAAGCAGCCTGGAACCAAGCTGAACTAAAACAGCCCGAGGAGATATCATATTCACTGCGGCTGGTCATGGAGACAGTTCACATATTGATGAAACGCTTTAATATTGACCCTGACCGTATCTATGTCACAGGATTATCAATGGGTGGCTATGGAACCTGGGACCTGCTCTGCCGTTTTCCTGAATTTTTTGCTGCAGGCGTGCCGGTTTGTGGCGGCGGAGATACACAGTGCGCCAGCTTATTGACTCAAATGCCCATCTGGGCTTTTCATGGCGCAAAAGACAAGGTCGTGCCAGTCGAACAAAGCCGCAAAATGATAGAGGCTATTCGTGAATCAGGCGGCAAGCCCATCTATACAGAATACCCAGAAACAGAACATAATGCCTGGACACCAGCCTATAATGAAGCTGAACTGATACCTTGGTTATTCAGCCAAAACCGTAAGGAGCGATAAAATGAGAATAAAAATTCATGAATATGATCTGCCGCTGAAATATAAATTTGGCATCAGCCGTGAAACTCGCACTGTTCAGAAAACACTCATTGCCGAGCTGATTGAAGATGGTATATCAGGATATGGAGAAGCGGTGGCAAATCACCGCTATTATGCCTACACATTTGACCAAATGAAAAATGAACTCTTGGCGTTGCAGCCAATACTTGAAGACCACAAGCTCTATGATAGCAGCCCGGAACTCTTGTGGCAAACTCTAAAACCCCGTCTGAGTCACAATCCATTTGCCCTCTGCGCCCTTGATATGGCCGCTTATGACCTTTGGGGAAAACTGCACAAAAAAGCAAGCTATAAATTACTGGGACTCAATACAAGCCAGAATCCTGTCACAGATTATACCATTGGGATTGATGAGATTCCCATTATGCTAAAAAAGATGAAAGAGTTTGCTGACTGGCCGGTTTTTAAAATTAAGGTGGGCACAAATAATGATATAGAAATTATGCGGGCTCTTCGCAGCGCAACTGATGCGGTATTGCGCGTAGATGCCAATTGCGGCTGGACAGCAGCGCAAACTATCGAATACTCTTTCATACTCCGAGAGCTGGGCGTGGAATTTATCGAACAGCCCCTCCCTGCTGAAGACTGGGAAGCTATGAAATCGGTTTTTGAGCAGAGCGCACTGCCAATTGTGGCCGATGAAAGTGTTGTAGGACCCGGCGATGTGGAGCGCTGCTATGGCTTTTTTCACGGTGTGAATATCAAAGTTGTGAAATGTGGCGGAATAACTCCAGCTCTGATGATGATCAAAAAGGCAAGGCAACTTAATATGCAGGTAATGGCGGGCTGTATGACAGAATCAACTGTCGGCATCAGCGGCATCTCGCAGCTCTTGCCATTGCTGGACAGCGCTGACCTCGATGGACCATTGCTACTGGCTTCAGACATTGCAGAAGGTGTGACAATTGATAAAGGCGTCATAAAATACTCAGAAAAATTTGGCAATGGTGTTACTCTTACTGCGAAGCCCCTGAATACATATCAGGCTGACTAAATATTATTATTAACTCAATCAAGCGAAGAAAGCTTACACTATCTCTGACTCTTATAATTTTATCGCGTTTATCATCTAAAATGCGTTTCGATTGCCATCAAGTATTTAACCTTTCTGCGTATAATTCTTTAAATAG
>DSDE01000521.1 GCA_011049095.1 Fidelibacterota bacterium | reverse complement strand
TGGAGAAATATTTCGATATGGAGATCAATGTGGAAAATGTCTATAAAAACCAGTACAAAGACGCCAGCGATTTTGTAAATCAGGCGGTGGATTACCTTAGAGACCGGGACGATAAGACAGTCTCCTTTGCCAGAGAAGGCTGGATTAACTGGCAAAGGATGCGTCTCAGAAAAGATATTGTGATGCTGGAAAATGGTTTTGAGGCTAATTACACGCTAACAAATATCGGAATGGGAGCAAATCGCTTTGCCTTTGGCCCAGAATTTAATATCGCGCTAGCTGCTGGTTTGGAAAATGAAAAGTATCTCATACTGAATGGTGAGTCAAATAAACATTCTGTAAAAGCGATGCTGGATGAAAAAGAGTTAAATCAAATCAGCATTCACAATCAGCATGACAAGTATCAGTTAACACTTCGCTTTGACCAGCCTGTTCGGTTGATGAGCTATCCGGTAGAAACCATCATTTTGGCGCAAAAAGGCTATGAGAAAATCTATCAAGGCAGCGCTTATCTGCCGCTTTGGCAGGTGGAAAGCAAACCGGGACAAAGCTACCATTTTAAACTAAGTTTTGAAATTTTAAGAGCAGATACAGATGAATCATAAACTTATTTTAGCTTACACCGGATCAGAAGCTGTTCCCTTTGTGAAAGTAGGCGGCCTGGGCGATGTTTTGGGAGCGCTTCCTAAGGAGATGGCCAGGCGCGGGCACGAAACACATCTCTTTTTGCCGCTGTATCAGCAGATAGATCGGGAAAAATATAAAATCAGACCCTGGACCAATGGGCACTCTTTTCCTGTAGCGCTGGGTCCACGAATTTACAGTTTTAGTCTGTGGGTTTTTCGCGATGAATCATTGCCGAATCTGACGGTATGGTTTATTGAGAATCATCACTTTTTCAATCGCCCTGGGCCTTATCTGGACCTTCACGGCAATCCCTATGGTGATGAAGGCGAGCGGTGGCTCTATTTTCAAAAGGCTGTTTTGGAAGGAATGAAACTGCTGCAGGTATATCCCGATATTCTACATGTCAATGATTTTCATACGGCTTTAATTCCAGCGCTGAAACAGCATCTTTATCAGCCTTTTTTCCAGAATACTAGAACGGTGCTCACCCTGCATAATGTCCTTTTTCATGGTGTTTATGATCTGGCTTTGCTGCCCTACACAGATTTGCCGGAAAACCTGGCTTTTCCGGCGGCGCCGCTGGAATTCTACGGAAAAATCAATTTTCTCAAAGCAGGGCTGGCTTATGCTGACCTGGTAAATACCGTTTCACCGCGCTATGCCCAGGAGCTGCTTCACATTCCCGGTTTTTCTTATGGTCTGCATGGTATGATGAACAGTATCAGTCACAAATTCAGCGGCATCCTCAATGGCGCCGATTATGACTATTGGAATCCGGAGACAGACCCCCACTTGACGCATCACTATTCACCAACTAAAATGTCGGGCAAATGGCAGAACCGTCAGCAACTTTTGGAAGAGGCTCACCTGTCAGCCAATGAAAATACTATGGTTCTAGGAATTGTAGCCAGAATGACTGAGCAAAAAGGTTTTCAATTGATGCTGGAAAGCTGGAGTGAGCTGCTGCAGATGCCTGTTGTCATCGTGATGCTGGCCAGCGGAGATAAGCGTCTCGAACATGAATGGAGCTGGCTGGCGAAAGCATTTCCTGATAAAATCTACCTCAGTCGCAGTTTTGACGAAAAATTTGCCCATCTGATCCAGGCCGGAGCAGACCTTTTCCTGATGCCTTCAGAATTTGAGCCATGCGGTTTGAGCCAGATTTATTCGCTGAAATATGGAACACCGCCCCTGGCCCACGCTACGGGTGGTCTGGCTGACACTATTTCTGATGAGCCTGATGAAAAGACAGGATATCTTTTTAAGCACTTCACAAAAGAGGGCTTTTTGTGGGCCATTGAACAGGCATTGGCAGATTTTGCCGACAAAGATAGATGGCAGCAGATTCAGCAAAATGGTATGAAGAAAGATTTTAGCTGGTATAAAGCTGCTGAGAAATATCTGGAACTATATTACAGAGCATTAAAACGTAAGTACTAATAATATTGAAGGAGATTAATTATGGCTTTTGAAATGAATGCAGTGGTACAGCACCGTATGGAAGTAGCTCCAGGCTTGCTGGTACTGCGAGTTTCGCCAGTTGGCTGGACATTAAATGAATTTTTACCAGGGCAATTTACCACCATTGGTTTGCCTGGCAGTGCAGCCCGTATTGAAAGAGCTGACGCTGAAGAAACAGCCGCTGACCCTGATAAATTGATACGCCGGGCTTATAGCATCGCTTCATCCAGTAAGGAAAAGCAGTATTTGGAATTTTACATTCGGTTGGTTCATTCCGGCGCGTTGTCACCGCGTCTTTTTAACCTAAAAGTTGGTGATAAACTATGGGTCTCGCCTAAGATTACCGGAATGTTTACACTCAGTGATGTCCCTGATGATAAGCATATTCTCTTTTTTGCCACGGGTACAGGCCTGGCCCCTTATATGAGTATGTTGCGCACTGATTTGCAATGCGGAAAAGGCCGGAAATATGCCGTGGTGCATGGCGCTGAAAATTCCTGGGATTTAGGTTATCAGTCAGAACTCATTCTGATTCAGCGTTTTTGCAGTGATTTTACATACATGCCCATTATTGACCGCCCTGAGCGGGAAGTTACGCCCTGGACAGGTGAGGTGGGATTTGTAAACAAACTTTGGGAAGAACGCTATTTCGAGAAGAAATGGGAACTGAATCTGACACCGGAAAATTCCCGAGTATTTCTCTGCGGCAATCCCCTGATGATTAAGGGAATGTTAGAAATGCTGGAAAAAGAGGGTTTTACCGAGCATACACGGCGCAATCCCGGCTCCATAATCCTGGAAAAATTCTGGTAAAGCGACCTGACATACAGCGATATACAGCTGAACACGAAGCAGACTGGGAACGCTTTGTTGCCCAATCTAACAATGGAACGATTTTTCATGAGCGCCGTTTTTTGGCTTATCATCCGCTAGGACGCTTCAACGATCACAGTCTGCTTTTTTATCGGGATTCTGAATTGCAGACCATATTTCCAGCTGTAATGTATATGGAGGCCGGATTGCCGGTGCTTCATTCGCATCGTGGCAGCAGCTATGGCGGATTTGTGCAGCCGATTGGGCAATCGCTTGATGACTGTTTTTGGCTGGTGGAAGGGCTGATAGAAGAGGGACGCAGACTGAATTTCAAAAAAATCATCATGACACTGCCGCCTGTCATATACAATCAGCGCCTGACCAATTATCTGGAATTTGCACTTTTCCGCAAGCATTTTAGCTACCTGAAGCGGGAAATTTCATCGGTGCTTTTTCTGGAAGATGAACCTGAGCTGAATTATGCCAAATTTAAGCCTGCATCGCTGAGAGCTGCCCGCAAAGCTGAGCGAAATGGCGTGACAATTC
>DSDE01000449.1 GCA_011049095.1 Fidelibacterota bacterium | reverse complement strand
GTTGCTGACGATCTATTTTGTCCAGCAATATTTTATTGAAAAGAAAGGCTACTTCTGGCTGCTGGCAGGACTCGCTCTCGGTGCGGCTATGCTTTCTAAATACACTGCCTTTATGATTCTGCCGGGTATTTTTCTCTATCTGCTCATAGACCGGCGCTATCGGTCTGCATTGCTTGCACCCTGGCCTTGGCTGGGACTTTTGCTTGCTCTCCTGGTCTTTTTTCCGGTAATCTGGTGGAATTTTCAAAAAGAATGGGCAAGTTTTATCTTTCAGTTTGGCGACAGGGCAGAGGCGGCATCTCGATTCAAGCCTCATCTTTTTGGGCAGCTCATTGCCTCACAATTAGCAATTCTGACGCCCCTTATTTTTGTTTTATTTTTAAAATTACCTTATGATTTGTGGAAAAAGCGAGTTTATCACGGTGCGCCACTCTTTTTCTTTCTAAGCGGCGTCTTTCTCATTGGTGCCTTTGTTTTATATAGTTTCTGCTCTCTGGTGAAAATGAACTGGCTGCTTCCAGGGTATATCAGTTTTTTGCCTGCTTTAGCGCTGCTGTGGACGGCAAAGCTCAGGCGGGGAGGGATTCTTTTTCGTGCTGCCGCTCTATTCTCACTGATTCTGATTGTTTTTGCCCATCTGATGCTGCTGATTCCAAATTTTCCCTTGGGTGAAGGCAATACCTGGAGCGGCTGGAAAGAGGCAGCTCCAGCCATCGAAAAGCTGCAGCAGGAGCAAGGCGGTGAAAAGGCAATCTTTCTTTTTGCCAATAGTTATAAATATGCCGCTCAGACGCAATTTTATTTGCAAGATAAATCGCAGCGGGTCTATGCGCAGAATATCTACGGAAAGCCGGCTCTGCAATTTGATTATTGGCCCCTCCCTGATTCACTCATCGGGAAAGATGCCCTCTATATCATCGCTGATCGGCGGGAGTATAAAAATGACCTGAAATATGTCCAGGCCTTTTTTGATTCCATCTGGCGCCAAGATGATTTTATCAGTTATTTCAGAGAAAAACCCATAAGGAAGATTTCAGTCTATTATGCAAAAAATTATCACGGCATTTCTAAATAAACCTTGGGTTCAGCGATTTATCCGCTTTGGCATCGTGGGTGCAAGCGGCATTTTAGTTAATAGCGCTGCGTTGTGGCTTTTTCATGAACGGGGAAAAATACCCCTCTGGCTGGCTTCTCCTTTGGCCATTGCCGTCGCCATCTATTACAATTTTACCCTCAACAATTTGTGGACCTGGCGAGATTCGAGAGACTCAAGACAATATAAATATTTGGACAGAGTCTGGCGCTACTATCTGTCAAATCTCCTTGGCAACTTTATTAACTATTTGATATTGATTGTCTTAAGCAGCTATTATGATTTTTATTACCTGTTTGCCAATCTTTTGGGTATTGCCGCGGGAATGCTCAGTAATTTTATTCTCAGCGACAAGTGGGTTTTTAAGGCGCTGAAAACTGAGATTCAAAAAGATGATGAGGAAGATCTAAAATGAAAAAATTAGATATGGGGATACTGCTAATCCTATTAATGGTCTTAGGAAGCTGCGGCGCTTTTTCTGAAAGCTATCTGGAAAGGCCGGCTTTCAGTAAAAAAGATAAACTTATTGAGGCCATTCACGCTGAGTTCAGCCGCCCTGAATTTGAACATGCACTGTGGGGCGCTATTATTGAAGACTTGGGAAGCGGTGAAATCTGGTATGAACGCAATGCCGACAAGGTTTTTATGCCGGCATCCAATAATAAAATTATCAGCGCTGCAACGGCATTGCTCAATCTGGGGCCAGATTATCGCTTTAAAACCATAGTTTTATGCAATGGGGAAATTCAGGACTCTGTTCTGAAAGGTGATTTGATTGTGCGGGGAACTGGCGACCCCACACTCTATGAGAAATTTTACAGCCATTCAGAAGCGCAGTTTGAATTGTGGGCAGATTCACTAAAATCCTTAGGTATCAAAGAGATAGCCGGGAATATCATTGGTGATGATAATTTGTGGGATGATCAATCACTTGGAAAAGGCTGGGCTCACGATTATCTTCACATTTGGTATGCCGCGGAAATCGGTCCGCTCCAATTCAATGAAAACTATGTGGATATCTATATCTATCCGCCGGACAGCCTCAGCGATTCCATCCGCATCGAACCCAATGTGAAAAGCAGCTATTTTACCATTATTAATGAGCTGGTGATTCAGGATACGGGTAAGCAAGAATTGAAGGTCCGGCGAGCTCGCGGCACAAATGATATCTATCTCCAGGGGAAAGTCACCAAAAATGGCAGCCGGCTTAGCTATTCACCCAGCATTACAAATCCCACGCTTTTTTATGTGACGGCTCTCAGGGAAGCGCTGAAGCGTAAAGGCATCTCCGTTTTGGGAAATGCCCGGGATATTGATGAATTTCCCCCCCAACTTTTTGCTATGAGCGATACTTTGATCTTGCACCATTCAGCGCCGCTGAGTGAAATTATCAAGGTGATGATGAAACGCAGTCAGAATCTTTACGCCGAGACAATGGTCTATATTCAGGGCTTAGAGCTGAAAGGTTTTGGCGCATTTGACAGCGGGCGTATGGTGATAGAAGAAAGTCTGGAATCTATGGGCATTCCCAAAGGGACTTACATACTTGCTGATGGTTCCGGCCTGACGCGCTATAATTATGTCACTCCTCGGCAATTGCTCACCATCAACAAATATATGAGTCAGCACGAATATTGGGATATCTGGTATGAAGCCCAGTCCATCGCCGGCGTGGATGGCACTTTGCGCAATCGTATGAAAGGCACAGCGGCAGCCGGAAATGTCAGAGCTAAAACTGGCACCATCAGTAATGTCCGTGGTCTCTCTGGTTATGTACATTCAGCAGATGGACGGCTTCTGGCTTTTTCCTTTCTGGTGAATGGCAATCTTTTGGGCTCAAAAGAGACTGAGAAAATTACAGACCGTGTTTTAGAGATGCTGGCTGAGTATTCAGGTTAAAGATTGGAGTGGTGGAGAATTGGACTGGAACACAGAAGGGCTTCAATATGAATAGTGGAAAAGCTTCAGGAGCGGGACATTTTGTTTCTTCTACTGAAATCTGAGCTACACTCCGATTTATTTCCATTACCTTATTCATGCCATCTGACTCATTTATTGATTCGCAACAGGAACGCGTTTTGTGCAGACAGGTGATCTGGACAATGACGGTCTGGGAGAAGCAATATTCTATCGTGGCCGTTATTTAGATGACCCCAACGGCGGACTTTACATATACGAAGCTACGGGTGTGGACAACCAGTTTGCAGACCCGGTATTTTTTCCCTGGAGCGCTATTAATGAGGCTTTCAACTGGAATGGCGTCGGAAAAATGGGCGATAACCGTGTTGAGCAGTTCATTGTTGATGACGTCGATCTAGACGGGATAGATGAAATCATCGTGCCTATCAATGGGCCATCCTGGATAGTTG
>DSDE01000299.1 GCA_011049095.1 Fidelibacterota bacterium | reverse complement strand
CTTATATGAGGGAGACTTATCTGAATCTAACGAGTATACAAATAACAATAAGTTCATTACCTCAACAGGCCATAGATACTTTTCGATTTGTATTTCCGGCTTTTGGCATTGTTTTAGGACTAATATTTGTGGGTGCGTTGATTATTAATATTTCTCAGGTAGGGCTGAAGATTTCAAAAAAGGCACTAATACCAAAATTCAGTAAAATTAATCCAATTTCAGGTATAAAGAGGCTTTTTTCCCTTCGTTCGATTGTAGAATTGCTCAAAGGTCTGTTGAAAATGGCCATAGTAGGCTTCATCGGCTATCGGGTGATAATGAAAAATTTTGATGATTTCTTTCTGCTGGCAAATATGACTATTTGGGAAATTCTTTCCTTTGCCGGTATGCTTATGCTCGAGCTGGCTATCAAAATAATCTTTGTTTTAATCATTGTGGGGATTGCCGATTATGTGTATCAGCGTTATGAGCACGAAAAGCAGCTAAAGATGACGAAGCAGGAAGTTAAAGACGAAAATAAACAGTATGAAAATCCGGAAATCAAGGGACGTGTTCGCTCTAAAATGATTGAAGGTGTGCGCCGCAGGATGATGGCAGCGGTTCCAGATGCTACTGTTGTAGTCACCAATCCCACACACTTAGCAATTGCCTTGCAATACAAACCCGAAAAAAAGAGCGATGCACCTAAGTGTGTAGCGAAAGGGAAACGCAAATTAGCAGAAAAGATTAAAGAAATTGCCCTAGCCCATAACGTACCGGTCATCGAGAATAAACCTTTGGCATGGCAATTGTATGATGTTTTAGAGCCGGGGATGGAAATCCCCATTGTTTTTTACCAAGCGGTAGCGGAGATTTTAGCTCAAGTGTACAGTCAAAAGAAAAAGAACCCAATAGACGAAGCGTAACTAGGGTTACATATGGCAAATAATATTACAAGTACTTTAACACAACCCTTCCAAAATAGCAATGTCGCCCTCGCGGGTCTGGTTGTGCTGATTTTGGCTATTATGATATTGCCTATGCCGATCTTTTTTATGGATGTTCTTTTGGTTATGAATATTACCGCGGCACTGGTCATCTTGTTTATTGCTCTATATGTTGCCAGACCCCTCGATTTTTCTGTCTTTCCCAGTGTTTTACTGATTATTACTTTGTTCAGGTTGTCTCTGAATATTGCTACAACCCGGCTTATTTTAGGCCAGGGATATGCCGGCGAGCTCATTACCAGCTTTGGAGAATTTGTCGTTAGCGGTAATTATGTGGTTGGTGTCGTTATTTTCCTGATATTGGTCATCATAAATTTTGTCGTAATTACCAAAGGCAGCACCAGAATTGCCGAGGTCTCGGCTCGGTTTACCCTGGATGCAATGCCCGGGAAACAGATGGCGATTGATGCTGACCTCAATGCCGGGCTTATTGATGATCAGGAAGCACAGCAACGCCGCGGAACAATAGCCCAGGAAGCCGAGTTTTATGGCTCTATGGATGGTGCTGCCAAATTTGTTCGGGGTGATGCTATGGCTGGTTTGCTCATTACCGCGATAAATATCATCGGCGGCTTTACGATTGGTATGCTGCAGCGGGGTATGGCTGCCTCAGATGCAGCAAATACATATATGTTGCTTACAATTGGTGATGGACTGGTTGCTCAGATTCCAGCGTTGATTATTTCTACATCCGCTGGTATCATCATTACACGGGCAACGGGAAAAGGGGCTTTGGGAAGCGAAATTGCCTCTCAGGTTGCAGCTCAGCCTAAAGCAGGATACATCACAGCCGGAGTTTTAGCTGGTATGGGAATCGTGCCTGGGCTTCCATTTTTTCCCTTTATGCTGATGGCGGGGCTCATTGGTGGAGCAAGTTACCTGATGCAGAAAGCTATTTTAGAGGCAGCAATAGAGGAAGAGATTCCAGAGGAGCCAGAAGAAGCGCCCAAAGAGGAGCAAATTGAAGATTTTCTCCATCCCGACCCATTTGAAGTCGAAATAGGCTATGGGCTTATTCCCCTCGTTGATCGCACACAAGGGGGAAATCTGCTCGATCGTATCAGCACAATCAGAAAAAGCCTCGCAATGGAGTTGGGAATTGTTGTGCCACCAATCCGAATTCGCGATAATATCCAACTGCGCTCAAATGATTATAATTTCAAAATATATGGCATTGATATCGCCAAGGGAAACCTGATGATGAATCACTATCTGGTTCTCAATCCAGAAGAGGGTGCAGACCTTCGTGGTATAAAAACCACTGAACCTACTTTTGGGCTGCCGGCATTATGGATTCCAGAGACAGAAAGAGAGAAGGCGGAAGTGGCTGGGTACACCGTTGTTGAGCCGCCGGCAATCGTTGCCACGCATCTTATGGAAATCATCAAAGCCAATGCTCATCGTTTGATTGATCGTCAGGAAACCAAAAGGATGCTTGAGCACTTGAAAAAAACGCATGCTGCTGTTGTTGAAGGCGTTGTACCTGAGCTTGTATCTTTAGGAGCGGTTAATCAGATTTTAAAAAATTTACTGGAAGAAAAAATTCCCATCAGAAATATTATCGTCATATTAGAGACCATTGCGGATTATGCACCATTTTCTAAAGACCCCGATATCCTGACGGATTATGTACGTGCAAATCTCGCAGATACAATCACCGACTATTTAAAACAGGGAAATAATCAGGTAACCGTGGCTACATTTGAACCCCGCCTGGAGGATTATATTATGCAGACAACGAAACAGGGTGGAGGCGCTCAAAATATGAATATGTCCCCGGCCCAGGTTAATCGCCTCTTTGAAAGTATCGGCGAGAAAGTAGAGCAGATGGTTGTGAATGGATTCAGACCGGTACTATTGGTTTCACCTCAGATTCGCAGAATCGTTCGTTCCTTTATTGCGCCGGTTTTACCCAATGTGGCGGTTATTGCCTATAATGAATTGACGCCAGACACAAACCTTAAGTCAGTAGGCGCAGTGAGGTTTCCAAATGAAGCTTAGCACCTACATCGGGGAGTCGCTGCAAGATGCAATGCGCCAGGCAAAAGCAGAGCTTGGCGATGAGGTCGTCCTCCTGGAAAGCAGGGAGCTCACAGGAAAAGGATTAATTGACCCAAACGATCGCAACAGGGTTCAGATTACGGTCACAGTAACGGAAACTTATGACAACCCCAAGCGTGTGCGGGCTGTGCCGCCTAAAGAGATTTTGACAGAGCCTGTGCAGCCTGCAGCCGCAAACCCATTTACAGAAATACTCAAGGCCCGTGAAGATTTAGCGCGTCAAAAAAGGTTGGACGCCGATTTTTCCTCCAGGCAGGAAAAAGAGCCCGCAGGGGGAATGGCAAATGAAATTGCTGTACTGCGCCACGAGCTAAATAAGCTAAACCTCAGTCTTAGACGGATGATAGCGCCAGAATTTCCGGAAAAATTTTCCCGCCTCTATGAAAAGCTTTTGGAAGCCGGTTTGGCAAATGAGGATGCAAATGCTG
>DSDE01000088.1 GCA_011049095.1 Fidelibacterota bacterium | reverse complement strand
TCTCATACTATTTCATCTTAACTTGGCTTGATCCGTCAGGGGACGGACAGGTCCAAATTAAGCAACACTTCGACTCGGCTCAGTGACCGCACTTCGTCCGTCAACTGACGGATCAGTGACCGGGGCTGTCACGAATTCGGGGAAGATGCTGCCTTAAAACACAATCTCTTTTTTCCCGACCCCGTGAAAGAATATTTCACAGGGCGTGAAGGCCCGGGTTAAAACAGCTGGAGAAATGAGATTTACGAAATGAATAGTTTTATTTTGGACAGATGTGGACCAAAAAATATTTTTTGTTTTAGCTGCTGAAAAGGAAAATTTCCAGCGCTTCTTAAGATTGACCAATACGGGATAATTTGTATTTAGACAGCAGTGCCAATGAGAATATTTACAAAAAACTAACCGTTATTTTCTATACTTTTTCTTAAAATTGTTGTAAACTATTAGCGTGATACCGAGCACAAAACCTAAAAAAGGAGAAAGAGTATGAGGAAACGTTTCATGGTCTGGAGTATGCTTGTGGCTTTGATGCTGCCCGTGCTGGTTTATGCACAGGGAAACATCAGTGGTGTAGTAACAGATATGGCCAATGGACGGGGCTTAGCCGGCGCCAATGTCTATCTGGCTGGAACACCCTTTGGCGCAGCGACTGATATGGACGGACAGTACAGCATTTATAAGGTGCCGGCAGGAACCTACACATTGGTAGCTGAATTTATCGGCTATGAGAAAGCCGAACGTCCCGTTGTGGTAACAGATGGCCAGACATTAAATCTAAACATTGAGATGGTCGGCGGCGCCCTCCAGCTCAGCGCTTTGGAAGTGATGGCCAGCCGGGCAACCCGTGCAACACCGGTAGCCTATACCGATGTGAAGAAAGAAGAGATGGAAATGCGTCTCGCCAGCCGAGATATTCCGATGATTCTGAATACAACTCCAAGTGTCTATGCAACCCAGAGCGGTGGCGGCGCTGGTGACGCCCGTGTAAATGTACGCGGTTTCAATCAGCGCAATGTGGCCATTATGATCAATGGTGTTCCTGTCAATGATATGGAAAATGGCTGGGTCTATTGGTCAAACTGGGACGGCGTGGCTGATGCCACATCTTCTATCCAGATGCAGCGCGGTCTTTCTGCCGTGAACCTGGCAGCGCCTTCTATCGGCGGTACGATGAACATCATTACCGATCCGGCAGCTATGCATCGGGGCGGTCTCTTCAAACAGGAAGTGGGAGCTGCTGGCTACCTGAAAACGACACTGAATTATCATTCTGGATTGATTGGTGAAAAGCTCAGTCTTAGTGGTACTATTGTTCGTAAAACCGGTGATGGGATCATTGATAAAGCCTGGACAGATGCATGGGCTTATTACCTGGGCGCCAGCTATGCTGCTTCACCTAAGCATCGCTTTGAGGTATTTGCTTTAGGCGCTCCTCAGCGTCATGGTCAGAATCGATACAAGCAGAATGTGGCTGCTTATGACCACGAATATGCAAAAGAAATTCTCGATGATTCTGTTTTAAAGCTTGATGCCGATGGAAATGGCACAGCAGATATTTTTGATCAGTTTTCTGAGGCTGGCCGGACCTATAATGAAAACTGGAATGCTGTTTCACCAAGCTATAAAGGTAAACAGTATTTCTATATGTATGGTAAAAAGGAAATTGACCGCTATAATCCAAATTTTCTCAATGAAGTTGAGAACTTTTATCATAAACCTCAAACCAATCTGAACTGGTACTGGACGATGACTGAAAAAATGCGTCTTTCCAGTGTCTTCTACTTTTCTGGCGGTTCCGGTGGCGGCACAGGCACCTTCGGCGATGTCGTTTGGGATTACGACAGTGGTCCTTCTCGAATTGCAGACTGGGATAAAACCATTGCCGTGAATCAATCTGATGAAAATAGACGGGGAAATGTTAAGGTTCTCGATGAGTCGGTTGCCTATCTGCGCAACAGCACCAATCGTCAGTGGACGATAGGTACGATCTCTAAGTTGAATTTTGACATCAGTAAAAATCTTAAAACACAGTTAGGTGTTGATTGGCGAACTGCTGAAATTACCCATTCACGTGAAGTGAGAGACCTTTTAGGCGGAACCTACGCGGTGAATGGCGCTTATGACTCCAAAAATAGTGTTTATACCACCTTCTATAATGAATTTGATCACGTGTATAATAATGACGGCACACTGAATTATGATGCCACGCTTGCCAACGCAGAAAATAAAAAGCTTGGTGACGAGATCAATTATCACAATACAAACAGTGTTGACTGGCTTGGTTTCTTTGCTCAGGCTGAAGCTAGCGCAGGGGTTTTTAGTATCTACGGTATGGGTGGTTACTCGATGGTGAAATATGGTCTGATTGATCATTTTAAAATGGCCTCCAACTATAGCAACCGTTCTTATGTGACGGCAAGTGATGCCGGCGAGCTGCAGATTGATTCTGACTGGATTTCAGCTATTCAGTTTAAAACCGGTGGTATGTTTTCATTCAATGAATCAGTTGGCGCTTTTGCCAATTTTGGCTACGTGGAGAAAGTTCCTATTCTCGATAATATCATTGATGATGTGAGTATCGCCCTGGCGCCTGATCCCACCAATGAAAAATTCATCAGTACCGAAGTGGGGTTAAATTATAACAGTATTTCTGGTCTTTTTGCAGCAAAACTGAATTTGTACAATACCAATTGGAAAGACCGTAATGTGGTTAAATCTGTTTCTAGCGGCGCTGGCAGCAGTGGTGATACGGATCTGATCTTTCTCACAGGTCTGAATCAGCTTCATCAGGGCCTTGAAGTCGAGCTGGCTTTCCAGCCGGTGAAAATCATCCGCTTTGATGCGGCCTTCTCCTATGGCAACTGGTACTATACTGATGATGCAAAAGGAACTTACCGCAGCGACGACGGAACAGTGTCCGAGGACTATAGCTATGCGGTGAAGGACCTGAAAGTTGGTGATATGCCTCAGACAATCTTGGCATTTACCACATCGCTTTTCCCTGTCAAAGGAATGGCGCTGCAGGCTGTGGTCAATTATTATGACCGCTACTGGGCAGACTGGGATGCCCTCAGCCGCACCGTTGCAAGCGATGGCAGCGCAGACCGTGACCAGAGCTGGCAGGTGCCAAGCTACTGGAAAGCAGATTTTCACAGCAGCTACACCTTACCGATGTCGCTTGGCAAAGTTCGAGCGAAAGTTTTCTTTAATGTCAACAATGTACTGGATGCTGTTTATGTTCAGGATGCCCTTGACAATAGCAGCTACAATGCCTTTACTGCTGACGGCAAGAATCATAAAGCCGACGATGCCGAAATCTTCCTGGGCACGCCCCGTGTTTGGAATGGCGGTATTCAGATCAATTTCTGATCCAGCCCGAATTTCCTAAATATAAAGCCCTGTTCTTTTGAGCAGGGCTTTTTTTTAGCTTATATTTTTTAGAATGCTATAAAAGCAGATTTGGGTAATAATTTGTATT
>DSDE01000230.1 GCA_011049095.1 Fidelibacterota bacterium | reverse complement strand
GGTTATGTAAGCCGCTGCTGGAAGCTGCCCTATCATGTAAGCACTTACCAGATGGACCAACCGGGTGGAATCACCATTGCCTATGATTCCTGGTATGATTTGCAAGCTGCAGATGCCGTTCATAAAGTAGGCCACGTCCGGCTTATGGTGCAGTGGAATGAAGATGGGTCTTTACTTTTAGTTGAGGCAACCGGAACTGGCTGGCGGGTTCGCTATCACAGTTTTACCCTAAGTGAGCTCAGCGCTTATACCCCACGCTATTATGTGAATATGGAAGGCGCGCCGGGAAATTATGTTCAGCCTACCATTTCTTTTCTTGGCGCAAGTGAAAATGACGGCTTTCAGCTTTTTTGGAATCCAATTGAAAGCGATGATCTGGCGGGAATGCGGCTTTTTCGCCTTCACGGTGAAGAATGGATACCCCATTCAGGTGGATTGCTTCCCCTATATCCTAATCAGGCACAGCTTACCATTGAGTCAGCCTACCGCCTTCGTACTGTCTCTGCGACCGATACAACAGTTTTGAGTTTAGTCTCCGATGCCTATAGCTTTGCCGGTGACTCACCGCAAGTCCTTATTGTTGATGGCTTTGACCGCTACGGGGGAGCCGGAAGTTGGGACTTGCCATATCACGATTTTGCCTATTCTTTAGGCAAGGTGCTAAAGACACTTGGGCTATCCTATGCCACAGCTGCCAATGAAGCCATTGAATCAGGACAGCTTAAGCTGAATAAATACAATGCCGTTTTTTGGTTTCTTGGTGATGAAAGCACCCAACATGAGACCTTTAACGATATTGAACAGGAGCGGGTGAAGGAGTATCTGAAACAAGGCGGAAAGCTCTTTGTTAGTGGCAGTGAAATTGCCTGGGACCTGGACAATAAAGGTTCAAACAGTGATAAGTCATTTATTCATAATTATTTAAAGGTGGGATACGGAGAAGATGATTCCGGCAGTCATACTGTATTGGGCGAGGCCGGAACTCCCTTTGCCGATTTGAGCTTTGCTTTTGATGATGGCAGTGGTGGCATCTATGAAGAAGATTATCCCGATGTATTTACTCTGAAGAATGGCAGCTCCGTTTTGCTTCGCTATGGAAATCAAAAAATTGCTGCCGTGGGTTTTCAGGGAAATTTCACTGGCAGAAGCAGCGGGGCAGTGGTGACTATGGGTTTTCCCCTGGAGACTATTCTCGAAGAAGATGCGAGAATTAAGCTTATTGCTGCTATTCTAAGTTTCTTTAATATGGATTATAATGATCTGGATGAGCTATTTACTCCAAAGCAATTTTTATTGTCGCCGGCTTACCCAAATCCATTTAATCAGCATATCTCTTTTAAGCTCTATAGCGCTGTTTCAGCGCCCCTACTCCTGACTATGGTCAATCTCAAAGGGCAAATTGTTTATGAGCGAGAATGGCAATTTAAGCATTTGGGCGAGCAAACAATCTCAGTGGATTTTCCGCAGCTTAGCAGTGGCGTCTATTTTTATCAGTTGAGGCAAAATCAGCAGATGGTCGCCGGAAAAATTACCCTTTTAAAATAATTCCAGATTTTTAATGTCTATAGACGCAAGTGTTTCTAAATTTGGCAGATGAACGGAGCGGGTAAACTTGCACTTTATACTTTGGGCTGCAAACTCAATCAGGCCGAAAGTGACGCGTTAAAGCAGGAGTTTGAGCTTCGTGGCTGGGAAATTGTCCCCTGGCGCAGCCCTGCTGATCTTACTATCATCAATACCTGTACCGTCACAAATCAGGCAGATGCCAAAAGCCGTAATATTATCCGCCAGGCGGTGGCATCTTCTCCCAAAGGCAAGATTGCCGTGATTGGCTGCTTTGCACAGCTTAACTCCAAAGCCGTTGAAGCCATTCCCGGAGTCCATCTGATTTTGGGCACACATGAAAAAAACCGGCTTTTTGACTATCTGCCTCATTTGAAAGAGAAGCCTCTGATTGTCCTTGACCAGGCTGTTTCCCAATATGAAGAGAGTTCATTTACAAGCAGCAGCAGCCGCACCAGAGCTTTTCTGAAAATTCAGGACGGTTGTGATTATCATTGCCGCTATTGCATCATTCCCCAGGCCAGAGGACCGGCGCTCAGCCGCAGTTTTGAGTCTTCTCTCACTGAAGCTGCCAAGCTTGTTCAGCAGGGATATAAAGAGCTGATTCTCACCGGAATAAACCTGGGTACCTATAGCTATCAGGGTAAAAAGCTGCTGGATATACTCAGGGAGCTGACTCAAATTGAAGGCCTGGAAAGACTGCGCATTTCATCGGTGGAAATAAATACCATTGACGATGAGATGCTGAATTTTCTTAGTGAAAATCACAAGATAATGCCCCATCTGCACCTGCCGCTGCAGTCAGGCTGTGATGCCACATTGCAGCGTATGGGCCGGCGCTACAGCACAGCGCTTTTCAGGGAGAAAATTGAGACGCTGCGGAGAAAAATTCCCGATATTGGCCTGGGCACCGATCTCATCGTTGGGCTTCCCGGTGAGACAGATGAAGAATTTGCCGCCACAGAGTCCTTTATTCGGGAAATGGCTTTTGCTTATCTGCACATTTTTCGCTACTCTATTCGCAAAAATACAGCAGCAGCCACAATGCCTGATCAGATTGATGAAAGGGTAAAAAAAGACCGGGCTGCAAGGATGAAGATGCTCAGTCAGCGTCTGCGCACTGCTTTTGCTGAAAAGATGATCGGAAAAAGTATGGATATTTTGTGGGAAGAAGCAAAAAACGGACATTTAAGCGGCTGGACACCCAATTATATACGCATTCAAGCTCCGGGAGCTGAAGATTTGATTAATACAATTCAAAAAACCAGCATAAAATCAGCCAGAAATGGTCAGCTATGGGGAGAATTAATTTGAATTATTTTCTTGGAATTGCCGGCAATATTGGTGTGGGAAAAACTACTTTTACAAAAATGATTGCGGAGTATTATGGATGGGAGCCCCATTATGAATCAGTAGGTGACAATCCCTATCTCTCAGATTTTTATGATGATATGCTTCGTTGGAGTTTTCATCTGCAAGTCTATTTCCTCAGCAAGCGATTTAAGGTGCAGCGGCAGATTGAATCTCTGCAAAGGACCATTGTGCAGGACCGCACTATTTATGAAGATGCAAATATCTTTGCTAAAAGTATTTACGAAATCGGGAAAATGAGCCAACGTGACTGGGATAATTATCTGGACCTTTTTGCCGAAATGACACATTACCTGCGTAAGCCCGATTTGATTGTCTATCTTCAGGCTTCCACCGACTCTCTGGTCTGGCGCATTAAAAAGCGGGGAAGAGATTATGAGCAGTCCATTGATCTGGAATATCTTCACTTGCTCAATATTCACTACGACCGCTGGATTGCCTCTTTGGAAAAGAGCGGACTGATTCCGGTTATTCGGCTAAATGCTGATGAAAACGATTTCGTCAAAGATGAATCATTCAGGATTTCTCTTTTTGAATCAGTTTATAAGACATTGACTT
>DSDE01000208.1 GCA_011049095.1 Fidelibacterota bacterium | reverse complement strand
TGATTTCCGCTTATGAGAATCTTTTTAACAATAAACTCTTTTTGGAAATCCAGATATTGATAGGCAGCCATTATGAAAGCTGCTAAGATAATCAAGGTGACAAGATACCATAAACTGTGGTCCTTTTTTTGTGATTCACTATATTTTTCCATAATAATCCAGGGTATTTTTACAAAGTTGAGAAACATCTCCCGCACCGATAAATATAGCCAGATCGCCACTTTGGAGTTTCTCATACAAAAGTTGAGGAAGCGTTTCTTTACTGTGGACTTCATAAACCGGAATTTTTGCGTAATATCTGGCGGCATCTGCAATGAGTTTGGCGCTGACATTTTCGATGGCTTTTTCTCTGGCAGGATATATATCAAGGATGAAGACAAGGTCCGCTTTAGTTATTGCTCTGGCAAAATCAGTAAAAAAGTCTCTGGTTCTTGTGTAGGTATGGGGTTGAAAAACAGCGATAATCCTTCGATGGGGGTAATGAGCCCGAGCCGCATTCAGGGTAGCAGACAGCTCCGTGGGATGATGGGCATAATCATCGATGAATATAATGCCATTGATATCAGCAACTTTTTGAAAGCGGCGGTTTACTGAAGTGAAGCCACTTAATGCGCTGGAAATACTATTCTCAGGCAAACCCAAATGATGTGCCAAAGCAAATGCCGCTGTCGCATTCATCAGATTGTGCATTCCCGGCACCTGAAGCTGTAAGCTTGTTTCTACTCCATCGGGCAAGCATAAAAGCGCTTTTGCACCCTCGGAATTCAGCTCAAATTGCTTCAAATGATACATAGCCTGCTGGTCTTGGCCAAAAGTCAATATCGGTACAGAGAGTCGCGGGATAATTTTCCTGCAACCGGCATCATCCAGATTTAAAATTGCAGCGCCATAAAAAGGAATTGTTTGAAGAAATTCCACGAAACTTTTATATAGACTCTCACAATCATAATAAATGTCAGTATGATCAAGCTCAATGTTATTAACAATTGCAAAATGTGGCCTTATATCCAAAAATGAATGATCATATTCATCGGCCTCAATTACCAGAATATTATCATCTCCTGTGGAAGCGTTGGTGTTTTCTGGCTGAATGACACCTCCAAGAAAAAATCCCGGATTTTTGCCTGCGCTTTTAAAAATATGAACCAGCATTGCCGATGTTGTTGTTTTTCCATGGGTGCCGGAAACTGCCAGGGTCTTTTTCCAATTCTGACACATCAAGCCCAACAACAGCGATCGTTTCACCCTGGGAATCTTTCGTTCTATTGCGGCTTTATACTCTGGATTCGAGTGATTTATAGCTGAACTGTAGATTATGACATCAGTCTTTTCTCCGATATTTTCTGCCTGATGGCTATAAAAGATTTTGGCTCCCATTTTTTCTAAAGCAATCGTTTGCTCATTAGGTTGCAAATCACTGCCGCTAAGTTCATAACCCCATTCGAGAAGAATCTTGGCCAGCCCGCTCATTCCAATGCCGCCTATACCGATAAAATGGAAGTATCTGATTTTAGCAAACATCTATCTTTTCCCCATCTTTATTAAATCTTTCAATATCTCATCAACGATAATGGCGGTGGCGGGTCTTTTAGGAATATTCGCCATTGCGAGAGCCATTTCCTCCAGATTATCCGGATGCGCGAGCACCTCATGCAGAGTATTTATTAAAGCACCTTCAACTAATTTCGAATCGGGAATAACTTTCACTGCACCACGATTTTCCAGACTTCGGGCATTGTGCATCTGATGGTTTGCAGCGGCGCTTGGAAGGGGTATCAGGATGGCAGGTTTGCTCATTTTTATTAATTCTGCAATGGTCAGAGCACCAGCTCTGCTAATAACCAGGTCAGCGGCGCTGTAAGCATTCTCCATATCGTTGATATAAGGCCTGAGAATCAAGCCCTTGCTTGCCGGCAATGCCGATGCCAGAGATTCATAGTTACTGTGGCCAGTTTGCCAGATTACCTGAAAATTCCAACGAGTCATAAGCGTGTTTATGGCATTTTGCAGCGCTTCATTGATGCTTTGAGCTCCCTGGCTACCTCCAAAGACAAAAACGGTTTTTTTCCCTGGGTCAAGCCCATAAACAGCACAGGCATCTTTACGTTCAATTGGCCGGATATTATCCCGCACTGGATTGCCCGACTCAATCAATAGTAGCTTTTCATCTTTTAGATGTTTTGTAATCTCGCTGAAAGCGTAAAAAAGTATTCTTGCATTTTTAGATAAAAGCCGGGTTATCACGCCGGGATAGGCATTTTGTTCTTGAAGGTAGATAGGTATTTTCAATTGATTCGCAATGATGCCGGGAATAGCCATTCCATAGCTGCCGGTTCCAATAAAAGCGATGGGCTTCGTCCTTTTAAAAAGAGAATAGCAGGCCAGATAAGAGCGCAGCATATTAATTGGCGCAGCTAAATTATTACGCAAACTTCGTATTGAAAAATAGCGAGCAAAACCACGAATAGGCAGAAGTGTCGATGAAAACGTCTGATCCTCAACAAGTTTGCGCTCCAATCCATATTTCGACCCCACATAGTGAATATTAAGTCGGTCATTGGGAAAATATTCTGGAAAGCGTTGCATCAGCTTCTGAGCAACAGCCACCGCAGGATAGAAATGTCCTCCGGTGCCCCCACCAGCTACAATAATTGTTTTTTCACTAATTGCTGCCAAAGACTCCCTCTTCTTTGAAAAAGGTAAAGATGATACCGAAAAGCGCACCATTAACCATCATTTGTGCGCCGCTGTAGCTGATAAACGGCATTGGTAAACCGGTTACCGGAAGAAGCTTTACACATACAGCAACATTCACCAGCGCGTAAAAAATGATAGAAACTGCCGTCAGGCGAATAAAATTGGCTGCGAAACTATTACGCATCTGATTGGCTATCAAAAACGTAAGGAGAAAAAGAGCAATAAAAAGAAAGAGGGTAAAAGTAGCGCCAATAAATCCAAATTCCTCACCTAAAATCGAAAATATAAAATCGGTATGAGCTTCCGGCAGGAAAAGGTTTTTGCCTAAACTGTTACCTAATTTTCTACCCCAAAGTCCGCCACTGGAAAGACTGATCAGAGACTGTGTTATCTGATAAGTTCCCCCAGCACTTTCCGAATCATTAAAAAAACTGATTATTCGCTGTATTCGGTAAGGCGCCATTGCTACATAAATACCGGATAGCAGTACAAACACACTGCCTGTAGCGAACAGAAAACGCTTTTTCGTCCCACTAATAAAAAACGAAATAAGAACAATAGCTGTCAAAGAAGCTGCCGAACTATAATCAGGTGTGAGGGCAATGATAACGATTGGCAGCATCAGCGTCAATAAGGCTGGCAGATAGCCCTCGTAAAATGACTGTATTCGGTTTTCATACTTTGAAAAATAGTTGGCAAGAAACAAGATAATAAAAAATCGAAGCACCTCTGCTGTCTGGAATGTGGATGAGCCGATTCTGACCCACCTGGCAGGACTGCTTGATCCACTAAGGTAGTTTTG
>DSDE01000384.1 GCA_011049095.1 Fidelibacterota bacterium | reverse complement strand
GCCATAGGGCGGGTGAAGAGGCGTCTTTCGGCGTCAAATTGATTAAATTTTCCAAAGGTGATGATATTGACCATTTCCCGCAACATACCGCGAATAGTGGAACCGGGAATACAAACCGCGCCATGGGGTGCAAAGAAAGGTAGGACGGCGTTTTGATCATTAGATTTCTTTCCGGCGCTGATGAAAAGCGGCTGCAGATTGGTCAGACTGCAATGAATCACGCCACTGAGTTTTTCTTTGGAAAATGAACTGTGATCCACGACTGATTTGGGGTCATCAAAACATAGAATCTGTTCATTCAGCGGCACAAAATTATAATAAGTATGCCCTTTTGCCTGCTCACCAGGAAATTGGCTGACATGCTGATTCTGCATATTTTTCATTGCATCCTGCTTGGGCATCAACGGGTAAGAATCATCTAAAATTTTATATTTTGAAACCAGTGGAGGCTCAGCTTGAGATTGAGGTTGAGCATGAGGTTTTGTCGTAGGATCAAGAGTGGATGGGATGGCTTTCATTCGATCTTCACCTTGTATAATAATCTGAGTAATTTGCCCATTTGTGATAGAGTACTCCACCTCCGCTTTATTGTCTTCCATAAAAAAGCGTCCGGTGGCTGGAACAGTCATTCTTTTTGTGTCTTCGCGAATCAGGGTGACGATCATTTTCCCTTTTTTGCTCATTTCAACGATAATGCTTCCTTTTTCCATTACGCTTCTCCTTATTCTTCTTTTTTGCTGACGCTGACGATTCCCACAAGCCTGCTGTCAATGTAGCCGGCATTCAAACCGCTGTAGCTCAAATAATTCCGTGTCTGCACCGCTAAATGGTCGCTATCCGATAGTTTTCCATCATAAGGCACCCATCCGCTTCGGCCCTGCTCTTCCTGAAGCAGATAAAAACCCTCTGCATTCCCATTTGGTCGCCCCAAAATGAGCTGGCGCACATCCACGGCCTCAATCAATTCTCCCTGGCCATCAAAGCGGATTCTTCCTTCCAATTTGCCACTTTTTCCTTTCTTGAGAAAGATTTCCCCCTCATGATTGAAAATCCGGCACTCCGTGATGAATTGAAAATCCTTTTCAGTGACCGTATTGCTTTTGAAAATGAATTTTGCTCTCTCAACCCTTGCCCAGGCTGTTTTATTAACAAAGTAGAAAATGGCGAAGGCTTTTGTAAGTCCATTTTTATCAAATATTTGTTCTAGGTGATAGAATGATTCCACACTATGAACCATTTCAGTTTTACTGATCATTAGCTGAGGCATAAAAAATTCACTCATTGCGCCACCTCCTTCGAGACAAGAAATTTTTCCCAGGCATTTTCGATTTTTTCCAGTAGATTTTTTTCATCCTGAATCAGCAGTTTATCACCATCGCGGGCTAAAATGGCGCGCCGTTCTCCAAAATCAATTTGCAAGTAATTCCCTTTGAGACGGCCGCGACCAATGCTGGCTTCTCCACCCACCGGCAAATCACCATCCCACAGGTCCTTCATCACCTGAAGAATAATAGCCGCATCGGTTAAAATCTCCTCATTTTCTTTGCCGCTCTGAGTATCATCATCATTACTCTTCTTAGCTATATTTTTTATCCGCAGATTCAGATTGATGACCGCTTTGCCACGGCTCCAGATGGGTTTTTCTGAAAAAAGGGCATGCTCTAGCACGCCGCCGGTAAAATAATCAATTTTAATGCGGGTCTGATTGGCTTCCTTGCCTCCTTCGATGATGGATTCACTGATGGAGACCCGTCCTCGAAGCGCTTTTGCCGAGTCAGCATCAATAATTTTATCATCCGTTTCGACCCAGCCAAATAGCTGATTCAGATAATGGTCCAATCCTTTTTTTCCAGCATCAATTCCCAGCGTATTGAAAATCTTCAAAGCCTGTTGACGAATGACCCCCTTCAGTGAAGTTCCCGGCAAAACAGGCTTATTATTAGAGCGAAAATTCTGGTAATCGACATTGGGATCATTTTCCAGGTATTCCCGAACAATCACACTGTCCTCAACAAAAAAACTGCCGCTTATATCCATGAAACTTTTCTTGGCTTTTTCAAAATACTCGGCAGGCTTATCTTTTACTTTTTCATAGGCATATAAATCCCGTTTGCCACTGAACCAATCGAGGCGGTCTTCAGGATTTTTAAAATCAAAATGTCGATAGAGGATATTTGTCAACACCACGCGCCCAAATCCTGAATTAGTTTTAGCTCCCAAAAGCATCTGGCCTTGCTGAAGCAGTTTGATGAGACTATGGGTATAATCTATCATCGCAGCCAATCGCTCGGCATTTGTATTCTTCTCATTGGAATTGTTGAAGATTTCTTGTCTCAGCGCCAGTTCAAAATGAAAATCAAAAGATTTCCCGGCCGGAATCACCTCATAATCAAAAAGCTTCCCATCCTCAGCCGTTGCTGTTTTACCGTCAATAAATACGTTGGTCCGGTATTCAGGGATGTATGGGGATTCATCTTTTAGAAAAAGGTCCGATGTGATCAAAGCGCTCTGATATTCCTTCCCGCTTTCTGACTTTTTTCCCTTGTCCAGCTCAGAGCCAAAAAAAGTGTCAAACCAGGGATTGAAATCATCTTCATTATAAAAATAATCCCTGACAGCGCCGGCCCAGCTTGTTCCGGGAATAAAGGGCTTGCCATCTTTTGCTCTTAATAAATCATTGTCAGTCTCACCACCGCCACCGCTGCCAATAATCAACGGCGTCTTTAGTTTGAGTTCGCCGGAAACCAAAATCCTTCCCAGCACCTGTCCATTTTTTTCATCAATTTTTATCATTGTTCACCTCAATTTTTGCGCGGTTGCTCTTGCGAATACGAATCAAAAGCTCTTCGAGATAAGTTTGGAAAGCTTTCCAGATGAATTCGGGCTCAAAAGAATTGAGTCCGCTCATTTCTCTAAGCTCTTTTGTGCTCTTTAAATAAGTTTTGATTTGTTCATTTTCTAATAAGGTCGGAGCAATCGCAGTCGCTTTGTAATCTAACAGCAGCTCAGAAAGCCTGATTTCACCAATATGAATTTTCTGAAGGGTTAGGCCTGATTTCTTATAGCTCTTTCGTTCTCCATTTTCAATATTTTGGGTCATTTCTTTGATTCTATTTTGAAAATCTTGATAGGAATTGGCTGCTTTCAATTGAGAAATAATCCGGCTGCCGAGAGAATTTGGAAGATTATTGAGTCCGCGTAACTCAATATTCTGAGTACTTATAGCAATTTGTTTTAATAAGATATACCGCATTGCACCATTAAGGATTTCCCGCGTGCTGTTATCCATTGTGCCGGGTTTTTTAATTTCTGGTTTCTTCTTAAGAGCTTTCAGTTCATCGTCGTTGTAATGTATAAAAGCGATCTCCCCAAAGCCTTCCACACAATTTTCTCCCAGACCATTTTCAATACAATGTTGAACTAATTTGGTAGCGGAATCTGCTGGAAGCTTCATTTGGATAACAGAGGCGGGACTGATGACAGAATTGCTGGGACGCTTCATATCCCAATGACGATAATAGAGTT
>DSDE01000383.1 GCA_011049095.1 Fidelibacterota bacterium | reverse complement strand
TCAGGAAGCCGTCGATCATTATTCGCGCCCAGCTTTCCAAATGTAGTCCAGGGTTTACCGGCCCCATAATCAAACTGAATATTCATCATCCAGTTGCGAGTCACCAGTGGCAGAAAATAGGTGCCTTTATCGGAAAATAGCGTCAAATTCAGATTCGTGTTTATACGACGGTCAAAATCCAGGTAATACATTTTTTTATCATATGGATAAAATTTTTGTTCACCTGAGGCTGAGCTTCGTCCTTTAGCTATAGAATAAGAGATATTTCCCTGCATACTCCAGTAGCGGGTTTTAAGGCGACGGAAAGCAAGCTCCACACCTTTGATGTTTGCATAATCACCATTCACATATTTGCTGATTTCCGTACCATCTGGAAAGATAAACCTGGCATTGTTTACCAGATTGCTGACATCCTTAAAATAGCCGGTGATAGACATTTTAAAGTTTTTGGTAAAAAGGTGTTCAAAGCTGACATCATAGGCCACGGTTTTTTCTGGTTTCAGCGCCGGGTTTCCGACCCAGTTGCCCACTTTTGTCAGACTTTGATGCTGATAATTTCTAAAAAGATATCGCCCGTCCGGCCGCTGAAAATAGTGTCCATAGGTAAAGAAAAGCACATCTCTGTCACTAATGGGATGGGAAATACCAATCCTCGGGCTAAATTGCCACGATGGCTCTGCTTCCTGAGGCTCATTAAAAACTGCGTAACCCGTCTCCTTGTCTATTTCTTTGATGGGGTTATTTAAATTTCCAGGGTATAAAATTGGATCACCAAAACCATTTGGGTTAAAATAGTCAAAGCGCAGGCCAACCATAGCTACAAGGTCACTCTGAAACTCCATTTTATCCTGTACGTAGAGACCAAAATCAATATCATCCTCTTGCCAGATATCTTTTCGTAGTGTATTAAGCACAAAACCATTTGAATTATCTACATTTGACCAGGTAATATCTGTGACATCGGTCTGATTCCAATTAAACTGAAAGCCGCTTTTAACATAGTGATATTTATGGAGCTGGCTGGTAAGATCACCTTTCAGCATATAGGTGCTAACACTTTGGTTGCGGTATTCACGATCATCACCCCGAAGCCACCAAAAATTATATTCTCGCTCTAATGCCTCTGGACGAGGTCCTTCTACAGCCCCATCCCATTGCAGAAATTCATCTGTATTGCCATCATTGTCACGATCAGCATAATCACGCATACCATTAATATAGCTGCTGGAGTAGATCTGGGCTCTCAATTCTGCAAAGGTCTTAGAAGAAAAAGAATAGCTAAGCACACCGTAAAACATCCTACTTTCTTTTGAGCGGCTGGTGAGATGATTGATAGGCGCATCCAGATAAAATTCCTGATAATAATTGACGGCAACAGAATCAGAGTCTGCATTAATCTCCCAGCGGGTATTCAAAAGGCTGTCCACTTTTCCCTGCATTGAAGCGTAGTTGGCTATATCATCAACGTAATGATAGCGAATTAGGGTATCATTATCGCTATCGACCCGCTCAACAAACTCATAGAGATCTTGCTGATAATTTTCCCCAAAACCATATTTGCCTGCCTGAAAATAAAAATAATTCCAGTCTCGTTTTGTATAATTTCCACCAATTGTAAGCTTGGCCTTTTGTCCTAATCTTTGTGTATATTTCCCTTGATAAGATTGAGAAAATTCATCCTGATTAAGAAAGTAGCCCTGTTTTTTATCAAAGATATCTCCTGATAAAGAAAAATATCCGTTGGGAATCCCTATGGGGCCATTAATACTAAAACGATAATTATTCTCAAGTTTGTGCTGATATTTTGCATCGTACCACCAAGGTTCTTTATCCATGATCAGATCGTTTAGACCGCCAAAGTCTGTAGTCGTTGCATAAAGCATAATCTTCAATTTGTCAGAACCTTCTTTCATTGCAAGGTTAAGAATACCTGACTGGACATTTCCATATTCGGCGCTGAATCCACCGAGACTTACCTCCATCTCTTCCACCGACTCTTTGGGAACACCCAGTGTGAAACCGCCCATATCACCGGTGTAGGCTGCAGACGGGTCGCGCACTGGAATACCATCAATAACGACCAGCACTTCATTGCTGCGGCCGCCACGAAAATTATTTCCCACAACTCCGGCCTGGTTTTGAGCTATGGCAAGAATATTATCTACCGGCTGAACATTCATCTCCTCAGAGCTGACCAGATGCTTAGACGAGAACTCATCAGCCTTCAGGAGTGGTTTTTCAGCTATCACGATAACGCTTTCACTTGATTCCAGTACCTGTGGCGACATCTGGGCATCAATAATTGTTGTCAGGTCAATTGAAACTTCCACACCTTGTACCGTAAGCGTCTGATACCCAATATAAGAGAGCTTTAAATTATATGAGCCAACGGGAACATTTACGATTACATAATACCCGTTCTCATCGGTGGTAGCTCCCAAAAATGTACCTTCCAGATACACATTGACACCCATTAGTGGTTTACCTTCATCACGGGTTTTTATGTGCCCGGTAATCTTTCCGGCGGTACTTGCAAAAAGCATGGCCTGCATCAATAAGACAGTCAATACTGGCAGTATCCATTTTTTCATTCATTGCCTCCTTTGTTAGGCGTTCAATTCTGTGCTTAGCTTGCTAAATCCGTATTGCTTATTTCCGTTCTTACTACCCATCTTCAACTGTAAAAATAGTAAATGGAAATTAATTTAGCAAGCAAACAAACTGTTTTTTGGCCTTTTTTGTAAAATATTTATTTTAAGCGCTGAAGATCAGCCAATAAATTGTCAAATGGATAGGGTTTCAAAATGATGCTTTCCACCAGGTCGCGAATACGGTTTTCAGGGAAATTGGATGCTTCATAAAAATAGTAGGCTAAAATAATTCGGGGCTTTTTCTGTTGATTACGGGCTTCTAAAATATATTCCAGGTCATCATTATTCAACAGATCCCTGTCAAAAAAGCAGACATCAGGCTTGGGGCCACTTTGCGAAATGGGCTGGGAATGCTCAGGGGTGCAACAAGATACAGAAAAATCTCCCTGGAGAAGGGTTTTTAGTGTTTCACGCAAAGACTCATCGGCTGAGCATATCATCAGATTCTTCATATAGCCCTTGTTAGCAAAGAGAGTGCCGGATTCACTCAACTATGCATAAATACTGATTTTTTCGCATCTGCATTCTGTGAACTGTTTCTTTAAAAGGGAATAAATATAGTATTTTCTGTATTTATCAATGCCTTTTTTACAATTTTGAGAGAAAAAAACATTTTATAACTCCATTTATTCTCTCATTTATTCATAATGAAATTGCGAAAAAATGCAAAAAATGAGAAAAACTCAAAGAAAGCGCTAAATATTCTAAGATTTGGGAATCAATATGCCCAAGGTCTTAGGCTAAATAGATGGCAGTAGAAACTGTCATAGCAAAAAGATAAGCAAAATTATTTTATTATAATTCTGGGTGAGGTCTGCTTTGACGATCATAACAAGAAATTTAAACCTCTATCTCCAGCTCATCAATTTTGCGGT
>DSDE01000290.1 GCA_011049095.1 Fidelibacterota bacterium | reverse complement strand
TATCAATACGGTCCATAAACCAGTTTTGGAAAACTGTGATGATAATGGCCACGACAAGCCCAAAGAGGGTGGTTAAAAGCGCCTCGGAAATACCACCAGCTACAATAGCAGGGGTCATATCGTTGGCTGCTTCAATATCCTGAAAAGCCGTGATCATACCAGAGACTGTTCCAGTGAAGCCAATCATAGGAGCCAGAGAAATGGCTGTGGTGAGCCACACCTGATTTTTTTCCAGGAATGCCATCTCCAGGCTACCAGCTGTCTGTACGGTCTTTTCCACTTCTTCAATTCCGTATTGCATTTTACTCAAAGCCTGATAATAGATAGCCGCAATCGGGCTGCTTGATTTTGCACAGAAACCCTTTGCCTCTTCTAGACCTTCAGTCCGCAGTACATTTTCAACTTTTTTAACAAATCCTTTGGTTTTCAACTCTGAACTTGTCAGCGAGTAAAATCGCTCCAGAACAATGATCATCGCAAAACCAAACACCACAAGAATGGGCCACATAAACGGGCCTCCCTTAATAAACAGCTCAACTAACATTGAATTTGACCTCCACGTTACTTCTGATACATTAACTGTTTTCTACTCATCATTCGGCTCGAGTTTACTTAATACCGGCCAAAAAGTCAATCATAATATGATTTTTTTTTATTATCGTTTTGCCATTTGCTGAGCGCTTGTCATTGCCATTCTCGCTTCAGTAAATTGATTGTCATCAAGCAGGCGGGCTTTATAATAAGCATTGTGTCCCCACCATATTTTTGCCGCTTCCGATTTTATTTGCATTTCGATAAAAGACCGATCTGTTTCCATTTCCTCCAGGTTTAAATTTTCCTCGATTGAGAAAGCAAATTCAAAAAAATCATTCAGTACGGACTCAGGCAATTGAGTTTTAAAAATAAATTCATCTTCATTGCTTTGAATTTGTGAGTATTCTTGTACAAATTTCTGGGCAAATTTAAAAAAGATTCGCTCTGGATTTTGGAAGACCCGAATCGTTGATTTGCTGGGATTGAGTTGCCGTTTCACGGTAATATCTGGTGTAATACCGCCTCCGCCATAAACAATCCGGCCGCTCTTTGTCTTGTGTTGCGGTTTCTGGTTTAATTCAAGGTCCGGCTCCACCGAGTCGGGATTATCTGAGTAGAGCTCATTATAATACTGGTCCAGACCATCCTGGTAGGGTCTCTGAATCAGGCGACCAGATGGGGTGTAATATTTGGCGATTGTCACTCGTACGGCTGACCCGTCTTTGAGTGGCCACTGCCTTTGCACCAAGCCTTTTCCAAAACTTGTTTCTCCTACAATGACAGCTCTGTCAAGGTCCTGAAAGGCGCCGCTGACAATCTCGCTGGCGCTGGCGCTGCCTCGATTAATCATCACAACTATTGGCAAATCTTTAAATATCCCCCGTCCGCTGGCATAATAAATTTCATTTGAATTGCGAATTCGCCCTTTGGTATGAACGATCTCCTCACCTTTCTCAAGAAAATTATCCAGCATCTCAACGGCTTCATTTAGAAAGCCGCCACTATTGTACCTCAGGTCTATCACCAAACTCTCCATTCCCAGGTTTTTCAAATCCCGCAGCGCATCAGAAAACTCTTCTGAAGTGGTCTGACTAAAGCGATTCACCAAGATATAGCCTATCTTATTCTCAATAAGAAAATGCGCCAATACCGAATAGATTGGAATGTCATCACGGACAATTTCTACATCAAATGGATCATCATCATTGCGCTTAATTGTGATGAGTACTTTAGTGCCCTTTGCTCCACGCAATTTTTTAAATGTCTCATCCTTCGTTATTTTATATGCACTTTCGCCATCTATGCGTATAAATTTATCACCAGGCATCAGCCCAGCTCGCTCAGATGGGGTTCCCACAATTGGAGATATCACTGTTATAAACCCGTCAATTATGTCAAATTCGATGCCGATACCTTGAAAATTTCCCTGAAATTCTTCATTCACATCTTTCAGTTTTTTAGGCTCAATATAAATAGAGTGAGGGTCAAGCTCTTCGAGAAAACCACGATACATACCTGTCATCGCTTTTTCCCAGTCAACTTCTTCTACATAGTTTTCATTTACAATAGCAATAATATCGTTCAGCACCGCAAGTTTAAGATAAAGATCATTTACGGCTACACTCAATCTAGGAATAAAAATAATGGCAGCTGCTACGGCTATCACTCCAATAGCTGTCAAGAATTTATGTCGTCTCATCATTTCTCCTGTTTTTGTCATCAGGCGTTTCAGCCCCGAATCAGCCAATAAATTAAAGCATTCTAAATGAAATCCAAACTGAATAGTTTATGCTCCGAAATAGATAAAAATTTGCAGCATTGGGCTAATGAGGAGGGCGTCTTGGTTTCCATATCCATCTGTTACGGTGATAAAATCATTTAGTTTCCAGGCGTCAGGTCTAATTCTAAATATATGAGCGCCAGCATTGACACGAAAGCCGGCTCTTTTAGAAAATTGCCAGAGCCAGGCTATTTGAGGCGCCAGCGTCGGCAGGGTTTTAGCAGTAAGAGTTTGACTGCTCTGAACAGAAAAAATATCTGACCAGGCAATAGCTGGCGACGAAAGCTGGTAATTTAAACTGATCTGGGAAACGCCAAATGCAAAGGATAATACAAAGTGATTGCTATGGGTGACAGGAAAAATATATTCTGTGAGCAACATACCCGAGCTCAGAGTAAACTCGCTTTTCTCAATATTGGCGCCAAGCGTTCCGGTACTGCTGATTTTGCCACTCAGGACCTGAGCGCCAATGCGCCATCTTTTAGAAAGAGCGCTCCAGCCGCTGACACCATGAAAATATTGCTGCCCTTCTATTTTGGGAGAATTTGACATCGCAGGAAATGCAATGTCCGGCATAAGAAGCAAACTTGGTGTATAAGCAATCCCCCCACCTTCAAAAGCTTCATAAAAACGTTCTTCCGTTTGGCCTGGTGCGACTACCACAAAAAACAGTAAAATAATGAACTTTTTTTTCATCGGCACATTCCTATCGTGATTTGAAAAAAAACTTGATTGAGACTTATATCAGCTCCATCAGCCAGTGGGAGAGACTGATTAAGTTGCCAAGCGCTCTTTTCAATCTCACTAACAAGCAGACCGGCTGATATTCTAAAAATCAGCTGCTCTGTGAAAAGAGACTCCAGACCAATAGACGGCTGGAAAAAGAAAGCTGCTTTGGTATTGATACTATTCATTCCATGGGCATTGCCCGGATATTCAAACACTGCAGACCATGCCGGATTTCCCCACACAACCTGGGTTTCAAACTGTAAAAAAAGTATGCCCGCAGCGATATTGCCTACGATTCGAGTTCTCTTATCTGCTCTTAGAGCATACTCCAGATAGAGGGCGCTACTGCCCAGAAACATTTTTTGCCAGGTGCTGGTATCAGAAACTGTGCTGCTGCTGACATCTCTGGCAATATCGATTTTTGCGCCAGCCCGCCACTGCGTATCCAAAAATATTGCAGCATTTATTCCATTAAAAAATAGAGCCGATGGATAT
>DSDE01000082.1 GCA_011049095.1 Fidelibacterota bacterium | reverse complement strand
GGCTTGTAATGCTGAGCGATACCAGCCACGATCTGCCGCTCTTCCTTACCCAAATCGATCTGAAGCTTGAGCAGGCGGTTGGCATCCGGCACTTTTTCGGCAGAAAGGACTTTTGCCACCCGCATCTGCACCTGCTGAAACTGGCTGATATCAATCAGACCATCTGTTTCCACCTTGGCTTTATCTGCTGCAGAATTGGCCGGCGCTTTGGCTTCCGTTTTTTCTTCATAGCGAGGGAAAAGGGCTTTCGTCTGGGGCAATTTATAGCCTTCTAAAAGCCCATGCCACCTGAGAAGCTCCGGCGATTCCAAATCAGCGCCCACCGATTTGAGAAATTCTGCCATTTTTCCCGGCATCACCGGCAAAAGGAAGATTCCCGCCAGGCGCAAACTGTTGAGGGCAGACATGAGTACCGCTGCAGTGGCCGCTAAATCGCTTTTTGCCAGCTTCCAAGGCGCTTTCTGCTCCATATAGCGATTGATAGAGCGAACGTACGTAATGACGGCAAAGAGCAGCTCACCTAGCTCAAATCTTTCGAGAAAAACCGGCAGCTTCTCAATCAGCGCTTCGCCAGCCTGCTCCAAAGCCTTCGCTGCCTCATCTTTTTCTCCAAAAGCTGGCAGCCTGCCATCAAAATATTTATGGATCAGCGTGAAAATCCGGTTTATGAGATTGCCGAAATCATTGGCCAGCTCACTGTTGTAGGTGCGGTAAAAGCGTTCCCGGCTGAAATCGCTGTCGCCGGTGAGGGGTCCCTCCTTGGCCAGGTAATAGCGAAAAACATCTTTTCCCACAGCATCAAAATGGCCGTGAATCGTCTTGAGGTCAATAAAATTCCCCAGGCTCTTACTCATTTTCTGACCCTCGCTGGTCCACCAGCCATGGGCAAAAATTGTCTGTGGAAGGGGAATGCCTGCCGCCATCAGCATCGTGGGCCAATAGACGGCGTGAGTGGTAAGGATGTCTTTCCCGATGAGGTGAACGGCTGGCCACCATTTTTCGAAACACGCTGCATCACTGCCCCAGCCAATGGCGCTGATATAATTGGTGAGGGCATCAAACCAGACATAGGTGACATATTCGCTGTCAAAGGGAAGCTCCACCCCCCAGCTCAGGCGGGATTTGGGCCGGGAAATGCAGAGGTCACTCAGCTCCTGATTTAGAAAACCGAGAATCTCATTGCGGCGATTCTCCGGTCGAATAAATTCGGGATGGGATTTAATGTAATCGATAAGTTGCTGCTGATATTTCCCCATGCGAAAAAAATAATTGCTCTCACTGATCTTTTTTACTTCGCGAAAATTGCCTTCCTCATACTCTTTTTGGGTTATGAAACGCTCTTCTGATACACTGTAGAGCCCGTCATAATGTGCCTGATAGATATCGCCCTGGTCATAAAGCTGCTGTAGCAGTTTCTGTACGATCGTCTTGTGGCGCACTTCAGTGGTCCGGATGAAATCGTCATTGGCAATATCCATCTCTGTCCACATTTTCCGGAAACGCTGTACATATTCATCACAGTGTGCCTGGGCTTCCACACCTCTTTTTTCCGCTGCCTGCTGCACTTTCTGACCGTGCTCGTCGGTGCCAGTGAGAAACCATGACGCATTCCCAAGCAGCCGATTGTAGCGGGTTATCACATCGGCCAAAACCGTGGTATAGGTGTGACCAATATGGGGCTCATCATTTACATAATAAATGGGTGTCGTGATATAAAATCGTTTTTTATCCATATTCAATCCTTATTCATCCTGTATTCGTTTTAAATCGCTCACATCGCCATCTAAAATGACGGTTTTCGTATATCTCAGGCCCTTTAATCCCTTTTTGACGGCCGTTTCACGAGCTGTGAGTGCTTCATCCAATAGCAAATCAATGTGCGTTTCATTCTCCATGGCACAAATCACTTTGCCGCTGATGACATCATTTTTCTCGACAAAGCCGGAAAGATTCTGATGAAAAACAGCATTCCCAACCTGTGGATAACGCTTGATTTCTTCCTGATAAAAAGGGAGCTCATAACGCAGGCAGCATTTCAGCTTGCCGCATTGGCCAGAAAGCTTGGAAGGATTCATCGGCAGATTCTGGTCTTTGGCCGATTGGGTATTCACCGGCTCAAACTGCTCGAGAAAGAGTCCACAGCAGAGGGGCAAGCCGCAAGTGCCAAAACCAGTGAGACGCTTGGCTTCATCTCGCACACCAATCTGCCGCATCTCTATACGGGTACGAAAAACGGCTGCCAGAAGCCGCACCAATTCCCTAAAATCGACGCGCTCGTCGGCGGTATAGTAAAAAGTGATTTTTTTGCGGTCAAGCTGATATTCCACATCCATCAGCTTCATTTCCAGATTGAGAAGCTTAATCTTTTCCTTGCATATAAGCTGAGCTTCCGCCTCTTTCTGCCGGTTTTCATAAAATATCTCCATGTCATCCTGAAGCGCCTTGCGGATGATATGATAGCTGAATGAATGGGGACAATCGGGACATTTATCTGTGACAGCCGTTACCCTGCCAATATCTTCACCCTTTTCCGTCTGAACGATGAGCCAGTCACCAGACCGGATTGGATACTCCATCACATTGGGATAGTATTGCCTTCGATGCCCCTTAAACTCTATTTTGATTATTTCAATATTCATTATTTTTTAACTCCATAAACTTTGATTAATGCATAAATTTCCACAAAAAGATGCGTTAACAATGCTGGTGTATGCACGTATTGGCTGATCCCCTTTATCGTCGTTTCAATTTTGAGGATGGCCTCATGATAAGGAAAAGCCGCTAAAAAACCGGCAAAACGCACCAGTGTCGTCCGGTATTGAATGTTGCTAATGTCAGGGCTTTCAGGGTCCAAAGCCAAAATCTGCGCGTCTCTCAGCCATAAAATCATCATACGCAGCTTGAGAAAGAGGGCATCCTTATTCTCCCTGGCCAGCCGGCTCCAGGCATCCACGGTCTGAGAAAGCTCAATAAACTGCCCGCCTGCAATCTGCCGCCAAAATTCTACAAATGTCTGGTCGGCCAGCGGCGTATCAGACGCCATTAATTCCATAGCCAGGCGGACGTTTCCACCGCTTAAACGAGCGATAATCTTCTTATTTTCACTTGAGACAGGCTGTGAGTCAAGCCATCGCATCATATCGCCTTCCGCCACGCCATTAAAACGATAAATCTGACATCTGCTTCGGGTTGTAGGCAAAAGCTCTGAGGCTCGCTCGGTGGTCAGGACAAAAACGGTTTGCTCAGGCGGCTCTTCCAATATTTTCAGCATAGCATTTTCCGACTCTGTATTCATAAGCTCAGGCAAATAGACCAGCACAACCCGATAGCCCTTTTCCGCCCGCACCAAACCCAGATCCCGCTTCAATTTTCGAATATAGGGAATGCGAATATTATTGGCGCCGCTGATATGGATACCCTGATAAACATTTTCTCGAAATCGTTTTATGGCATCTTCCACACTTTGAAACTGAGTTTCTGTCAACGTCCCCAGGGGTTCAGCCGCCTCTTTATCATCTTTTTGAGCATTACGCGGTACAGCATACAGAAATATGAGG
>DSDE01000287.1 GCA_011049095.1 Fidelibacterota bacterium | reverse complement strand
GGTATCAGCACCTGGAATGATTATTCCTGGAACTATTTTAAGTCTGTTTTAATGGATGGCGAAGCGGCTCTTTTGCAGAATCCGCCGCCTGATCCTGACGAGCGGGTGCAGACAAAAAATCGCATAATGAGCATTCATGGCGGTGTGGCAGAGGGCATTTTAGTCGGTGGAAATCTCTCTGTTCTTACGGCGATGATTGGCTCTGATTTTCTGCCGCCTTGGAAAGGAAAAATCCTCTTTTTAGAAGAGATTGGAGAAAAAATCTATAAAATTGACAGAATGTTTACTCATCTTGCACTGGCTGGTATTCTAAAAGAGCTAAGCGGTATTGTTATCGGGAATTTTACCGACTGCAAACCGGGAGAAGGATACGGCTCTCTCACACTGGAGGAGCTATTTCAGGACCATCTGAGCAATCTGGGAATTCCCGTCTTTTATGGTGCGATGATAGGGCATATCAAAGATAAGTTTACCGTTCCCGTTGGGCTGGCTGTCAGAATGGATGCCGACAGGGGACTGATACAATTTCTCGAAGCTGCTGTTTTATAAGCTATCAAGATTTTAGCATTTTCCACTAATGCCTTTTCCTTAGCACAAAGAGAAATAAACTGCTAAATTTATGGCTATGGAGCTGGTTCATGATACTGCTTATCTGTTGCGGCAGAAAGAGAGTGGCGAAACAAGTCAGATAGTGCACCTCTTTACGAAAAAGTCTGGTCGGGTGATCGTGATTGCTAAAGGTGCCCGACAGCCCAAGAGCCATTTCAGTGGTTATTTTCAGCCCTTTAGTGAGCTGGCGGTTCAGTACTATTACAAAGAGGGGCGGCCCTACCATTTTTTAAGCAAGATCGAGTTCCAGACTCTTCGCCTTCCCCTGCTGCAGGCTCATAAATCAGCGCTTTACGGAATGATTCTATTGGAAATGGCCGATAAGACTGCGGAAGCGAGTCCCGATGAGGGGCTTTATGAGCTTATGAGTGACAGCTTTACACGGTTGAATGAAATCGGGGCTGTGCCAGAGGCCATCCATTGCCATTTTATTCTCCGCTTTCTGGAAAATCACGGCTTAGGTCTCAATTTAGATGCCTGCGCTGCTTGCGGTGAAGCTCTATATGATGCCGCTGTCTCAGAGCGGGATGCTCACTTGCTCTGTCCCCGCTGCTATGGCGGACACGCTGCAAGGATTTTTCTCTCGGCAGCGGAGCTGAATATACTGCGTGACCCCTTTGGTGGGAAAAATGCCATTTTCCAAAGAGAGGTCATCAACCTTAATCACCATTTATGGCAGATTCTCGGTCTCCATTTTGATAGGCTGCAGCGCTTGAATACCATAGAAACCATGGGTAAGATTCTTGAATAAATCATTTTTTAAACCACTCTCTAAAGAAAAAATGTCCATCTTTTTGGAGGGTAAGGGACATGTTTTGGCGATGATTCATGGATTTACAAGCAATCCACTGGAGTTTGCACCGCTCTCAAGGCTTCTTAATAGTTATGGCTACACGATAGATGCCCGCCTGCTCCCTTATCACGGCGGCACAGTTGAGGAGCTCAATAAAGCAGAGTATATTGACTGGCTCGATTTTGTGGAAGATTGGTATGATGAGCTGCAAAAGCAATATGAAAAAGTGACCTTTATAGGTTTCAGCTTAGGCTCGATGCTCACCCTCTGGCTGGCGGCGAAAAAACCCACTCTTCACGCAGCGATTGTACTGGCCACGGCGTTGATTTTTAAAAACATGAGCAAATATCAAGCTTTTTTTGATAAAAGTCCTCATCTATTGCTGCCTAAAAGCGAAGTATTTCAGCCTGATGATCCAGAGATGAATTTGGGCTATCAGCTATGGCCGGCACGTGCTTTTCAGCAGACTATGCTGTTGCAAAAAATCACCGAGCACATTCTCAATGATATTAAATGCCCGATTCTGGCTTTTCATGGTATGAAAGACAGACTTACACCGCCTGAGAATCTCGATTTTCTCCAAATGATGAATGGTAGCGGCTGGTTTGAAAAATATGTTTTGGAAAACGACGGGCATAATTTACCTTTAAGCATGGAAAAAAGGAAAATTTCAGACGAAATCCACCGTTTTTTGGAAAATTTAAAATAAGGATATCACAATGTACTATCAGAGAAATTATACATTTGGCGGAGGCGGGCTAACGGAGGGTATCAAGATACTTCTCATCGCCAATGTCGCTATGTTTATACTTACCTATGCAAACGCGAGGATTTTTTATTCTGCCACCGAGCTCTTGGGTATCGTGCCCTATGACACCTGGCGACATCTGCGGATTTGGCAGGTTTTTAGCTACCTTTTTCTACACGGCGGACTTTTTCATTTGGGTATGAATATGCTGGTGCTATGGATGTTTGGCAGTGACCTGGAACGGAGCTGGGGAACTAGTTTTTTCCTGAAATACTATTTTGTTACCGGTGTAGGCGCTGGCGTTCTTACGGTTTTGTTTCAGCCAATGAGCACAATACCGGTCATCGGCGCTTCAGGGGCTATCTATGGTATTTTGCTAGCCTATGGGCTGATGTATCCTGAGCGGGAAGTCTATATCTATTTTCTCTTTCCCCTAAAAGTCAAATATTTCGTCCTGATTATCGGAGCTATGGCCTTTTTCAGCTCCATCGGCCCGGGAACTGGCGATAATATCGCCCACATCACCCATCTGAGTGGTATGCTCATAGGCTATTACTACCTGAAGCGGGGTGGACGGGGAAGAGGCCGTTTTCAGAAAGGCGGGAATCTATTTGATCAAGCTTTTTCCAGATTAAAAGATTTTTTTAGGATGAGTAAATACCAGATGCGCGTGGATACGCGCCAATCTATTCACCGTAAACAGTATCAGGCTGAGGTAGATGCCCTTTTAGAAAAAATCAGCCGCTACGGGTATGCCAGCCTCTCTGATGAAGAAAAGGAGCGGCTTCTCGAAGCTAGCAGCAAGCTGAGCAAAGAGGAAGCAAAACAATAAGACTTCAAGCGGTTTATCATTGAGCAACTATGAGATAAATAGTCACTTAAGTTAAAAAAACCGAATGAGAAACCTTTGGAAGCTGAATATTTTAAGGTGGAAAAGGGAGAAGAGATGACCACTAAAAAAGCTGCTGATGCCCTGAAAGAAATCGAGATATGGCTGCCGCTGGCAGAAAGACAATGGTTTCATCAGCTTAATGCCTGCTATACGCCTATGTGGGAAGATTTGGGTCGAGAAATCAATGGTTTACTCTATCAACTCGAGTCTGCTATAAAAAATCAGGAAACTGAGATTTACCAGCGTCTTGGTGAGCTTAGCGCCGCAAAATTTCGCTCCTTTTTCTCCAAACCGATTCCAGAGATGATCTTTACATTCGAGCAAATTAATAAATCAATAATTGATTTTGGGGAGCTTTTTCCCGAGACTGAGTTGGAATTTCTTTCGGAAAAAAAACTCTCTTTTGCCAATGACGACAAAGTCCGGGTCCGTTTGTGGAAAAGTTCACTTCAAGCAGCAATTTCACACAAGCGCTTTGTATATCGTCTGGATAATGAGCTGCGCCGGTGGCTTAAGG
>DSDE01000499.1 GCA_011049095.1 Fidelibacterota bacterium | reverse complement strand
TGAATACATCTCTGCTTCACGGCTTCCAATACTCTCTTTGTTTAGATCCATATCATCTCCTTTTTGATTGGAAGATAATACAATCAAACTTCTTTTAACAGATGCACTTCACAGGGAGCTTACGTCGTACAATTTCCTATTCTGAGGCGGGGTGAAAGGTCTGTCCCTTTTTGTAGATGAAGCAATATAAGCTCTTAGCTTTCAAAAAATATCCACAGATTTTCACACTAAGAGAGGAAATTGGAATACAATAGAAAAAACATGATTGAGTCCCCGGTTTAAATTCTGCTAATGCAGTTGCTTTTCATCTTTGTGCATAGGTCTTCAGCTTGAAATTTGAATACTTCCAAAGAAAGAGCGCTGAGAACTGCGCTCTTTCTTTGCTTAACACAGTTGATGACCGATATTTACTTTATCTCATAGCTCAAGCCTGAATAAAACATCCGTCCAAAAACGGGTGCATACATAAATGCAGCGTCGTCGAGGTGTTTTTCATCTTGGATAAGGTCCAGCATATTATCCACCCCGGCATAGAGCTGCAATGGACCAAATTCTTTTGAGATTTTGCCATTAATCAGTATAAATGGATCGGTTTTCTTGATTTTTGTTAGATCGCCTGCCGTGTCATCAATATCTTCATTGACGTAATCAATGTACATCGAGCCCTGCAGATTGCCGCTCAGTGAAAAGAGCCAGCTTCCCGGAGAATAATCAGCCTGAATGTTGCCGGTACTCATTGGAAAGCGGGAAATATACTTGCTGTCAGCTTCATAGGCGCTGCCTTCCCAGTCTTCACGAATGTGACGGTATTCACCTTGATTGAAGGTAAAATCCGCCCCCAGTTCCAGGTCCGTTGTCAGAAAGGTATTTGCCGAAAGTTCAATACCCTGGACGAAAGCATCGTCAATATTTTTCCATTGATAATCATAGCCGAGGGCTGCAACCGATTTGTCCGCATCGGTAAAACCGATTTTGTCTTTCAGTTCCGTGTGGAAAACATTGACACTGAACGTGCTTTTGACGCCGTAATAATCAGCGGAAAAATTGGCGCTGAGGGAACGTTCAGGATTCAGTTCGGAGGATTTCCAGACACGGGGTGAGCCGCTGCAAAGGTGGAGGTCTTCAGAAAATCCATAGGGAGCACGAAAACCGGTACCTATATTGACCCGCAGCGCAATCTTATCTGTCGGAGAAAGCTTCAGTGCCAGGCGGGGATTCACACTGCTTTCTGAAAAGTCGGTCGCCGGAAAATTCGTGTTAAAGACCTTCTTATTGGCAAAATATTCCTCACGTGACTGATGCTGATCAAATCGGATGCCGGGAACGATGGACAGCATCGGATTAAAAATGAATTCATCCTGCACAAAGAACCCAAACTCCCGTGCTGATTTGTCACTGGTGGAGCGATAGGAGCTTCCCAGCCAGGCGCTCTCTTCATCCACGACAACGTACATTCCCGATTCATTCAAATTGTTGAAATAAACCTGAGTGCCCACCAGCAGATTATGTTTACCAAGAGGCTTCATAAAGGTAGCTGTTCCGGTGATAGCATTTTCTGATGCCAGGTAGGGGCGCATTTCTCGCAGGTCAGGTACGCTGTCGTTGTGGGTGGCCATATAGTCACCGAGATAGGAATCATTTGTAGCAACGCGCTTATGTCGGGTATAAGCTAGGGAAATATTCAGCTCGGCATCACTTCCTATGGGACGGCTGTAGTCGAGTCCGGTTTCGTACCGGTCTGTTCTGATATTTTCTGTCCCATCGGTCAGGGGATTGCGGTAATAATCATCATTCACCGTGCCGCCTTCCCGCTTTTCGTTAATCATCTTGCCGCGAAAAACCAATTTATCACCCGATGTGAATGGATTAAAAAGAAAGAGATTAAAGCCAGCGTTCGCCAAATTGCTGGCTACCCGGTCAGATATTCCGTCAGGTATTTTTACGGTTTCGAGTGTTGTTCCCTCTCCGGTCTCATCAATCGCATCACCGGTGACTTGTTGAGCAAAGATATTCAGACCCACTTTTCCCGATTCGCTGCGCATCGAGGAGCTGATGACAAAGACATTGGTATTGTAGCTGCCAAACTGTACGCCGATTTTGCTTGTGGGAATGTAGGAAGGATCACGGGTGACGATATTAATGGCTCCGGCGACAGCACTGCTGCCATAAAGAGCTGAACCAGCGCCTTTCACGATTTCGATGCGGTCCACATCCGCCGTGCCGATCTGCTGCAATCCGTAAACCCCGGCCAGGCCGGAGTAGCTGGGTTGACCATTAATGAGTACTTGTGTATGTTCAGCGCCCAGCCCCTGCATCCTCACCATAGAGAAATTGCAGTACTGGCACTGCTGCTCTACCCTGATTCCGGGAATATTTTCCAGGGCCTCAAAGAGGTTTGAGGCATTTTTATTTTCGATTTCGCGGATGGAGATTACTTCGGTGCGGACCGGTGTATCTTTCACAAAGTGTTTGGTTCGGGTGCTGAGAACGACGACTCTTTCCAGGTCGAGGATGTCGTCTTCTAGCTCATAAAAGAGGGTGACGGCTTTGTCTTTTTCAAAAGTGACTTCTTTGCTCTGTGATTTGTAGCCCATAGCCCTGGCTTCGATGGTGAAGGTTCCCAGCGGCAGATGAGCCAGTTTAAAGTGCCCTGTAGCATCGGCGGCTGTCCCCAGGTTTGTCCCTTTTACCAGGATATCGGCAAAGGGAATGTGTTCGCCGCTCTTGACAGATTTGATTTCGCCAAAGAGCATGGCATCGGTTTTTTCCGCGGCAAAAGTCAGCGAAGCCAGCAGGCTGAACAGCGCCAAGGTTTTTGTAAGCTTTTTCATTGTTTTCCTTTCTTTTTGTTGGTGTTTCGTTCGATGTCCACTATGATCATCATTCATAAGACATCGAAATCAATTGCTGAATGGTGAAGTGGTTCGACAGTGCACGGTTTATTATTTCTCAGATCATACCGCTTCTTCTTCATAGATTTCCAGAAAACCGGCCTGATCATAAAAATCAGACTGCCAGGCCGTCTGAGCGTTGACCGTTTATATCTCAAACCCAAAGTTAATGATTGTCATCATTAACAATGTTTTTATTGTTTCTTGCATATGCTTCTCCCCGTCAAATCGGTTTCGTATTTACTATTTTTAAGTGTATGTCTTAGAAAATGTGGTCAGATAACAGGGGGTGGCGCTCGCAGAGAAATATCAAAGATGAGACCTATAAAGTAGGATATCGGTATTTCCGAAAAATGGATTATACGCTCTTTATAATCGTAAATGATAAGAGATGGACTCAGCGGTATGGAGAAACCAATGATGTTTAGCCCGGAGAAAACCAGGAATTCGGAAGAGGGGTGTTTGTGCTGATTGTCGTCATTGGTCTTATCCGATTTTTCAGGAAAGAAATGACTATGCACAACATGGCTTCCATCCGGAAGGTGGTGAATATGTACAAAAAACATTGCCGGAATCTGGCTTAACAATAAGGCGGAGATAATAAAAAGTGAAATGCTTTTCTGCGCGGAGAAGGCGATGAAACGGAAATTCTTGTGAGATTGTGAAATTGTTATATTGTTTATCATTATGTTAAAT
>DSDE01000439.1 GCA_011049095.1 Fidelibacterota bacterium | reverse complement strand
CTGATTACAACACTTTATTTACAGTGTCTTGAAAACTGAGATTTGAGGATTCTCGGTTTAATCCCCCAAAATCTCATTTACTGCATCTATCCTTTTCTTCTGATTTTGGCTTGATCCGTCGGGGGACGGACAGGTCCAAATTAAGCAACACTTCGACTCCGCTCAGTGACCGGGGCTGTCACAAATTCGGGGAAGATTAAGGCAGTCAGCATAATCTAATTTATCGATGGAAAAATTTATTTTGGATAGATGTGTTTTCCCTCAAACAAAAGCCATCCTTACGATTTCCTTACAAAAAAGTGTATATCCCTATCCAGAAAGAGAATCCCCTTTCAAAGTTATTCTATTTATCAGTTATCAACAGACCTGATCTTTTGTAATCATAAAGACAATTTTGTAACCGAGCTGAGCCCAAACTTGAGTCTAAATTATCTATGCACACCATCATAGGATTTAATCATCGATTTGGTAAAATGCCATTGAGGATTGCCTCTGAAAAATTTTCTCAAAACTTACAGAAACTGCTACTCACCAGACAAACTGCCGGATTTATACAGAGAATAGACTTCTGATTTAAAAAAAGCTTAAACAGATATAAGGGCTCTCCACTTTGGTAGATATCTAGTTTATATTGATGAACAAACACTCCATATTTTTCTGTATAGACATTCATTCAGGCAAATAGCACCTTAAAAAAGAAATAAAATCTTCCACAGAAAAATGATTTAGACTTTTAAAGGTGACTCTGATGGAATTCTCACCTTCAATGCCTTTCAGCTCCCAAAGGCCTGCCTTGCGGATTTTGTAGAATGTCTTTGAGAAGTTTGGATAATACTGAAGCACAGCATCGCTGCTGAGGAAATCTATCAGTCGTTTATCAACTGGAGTTGACAGGTAAAATTCTTTGGTCAGAATCCCGTCTATACATTCTTCAATATCTTTAATCTTAGAAATGTCAGCCATCAGCTTTCGGTCATTTTACAAATTTGCATAAGGGCATCAATCAGCAGCCTGCTTTCTTTCGCTTTGGTGAAGGATGATGGACTGATACGGGCAGTCCCTTTAGGAGAAGACCCGATGTAATGATGGATCAGCGGAGCGCAATGCAAGCCGGTACGGATAATAATGCCAAATTCATTTTCCAGTAAGATCATCGGGCTCTAAGCCTTTGATATTTATAGAGAGTATCGTTCCGTTCTTATCAATGTTCGTTCCAGGATAGCCAATAAAGGCATCATTTTGGCATAGTGAATGGCGAAGCTCCAAAATAACAGATTCCTTAATGTGACGCAGCGAGTCTATCCCTTTATCAAGAATATATTTTAGCCCTTCATAGAGTGAAATGATTCCGGGCATATTGTGGGTTCCTGCTTCAAAAAGGAGCGGCATCTCTGATGGCTGAATCGCTTTTCGAACCTGTGCCACCGCTTTTCAAAGGCTGTAGCTTCAGACCTTCCCTGATGAATAAAGCACCGATTCCCTGAATGCCGAGTAAGGATTTGTGTCCGGTTACTGCTAAGATATCTATATTCATTTTCTCGGCGTCAATGGGTTACACACCTGCACTCTGGGCTGCATCTAGGATGAAAGGAATGCCATAATATTTCGCGGCTTCACCGATTTTTTCCACCTCGTTTAAAACTCCGGTAACATTTGAGCAATGATTGAGAATGACAGCGCCGGTATCGGGTCTCATTTTCTCGATTAGCTGATCGGTTTTCATGCTCCTTTTGGCTTGAGTTAATCTATTCAAATAAACCATTTTTCAATAAAATTTCATTATACCTTGAACATACTCACGAGATCTTGCAACGATCTCATCTGCCCATTAAGCTCTTCTGCAGAACTTGCCAGCTCCTGGGAGGCCGAGGCGGCTTCTTTAGAGACTGTGCTGACAGATTCTACGTTGCGGCTGATCTCTTCAGCTCCGGTGCTCTGCTCTTCGGTGGCTGCGGCAATCTGGCTGATCATCTGGGAAAGTTTGGCTACAATATCTTCTATTTGACGCAAAGCTTCGCCACCTTGGATCGCGACTTTTTGGCTAGTGCTGGACTCTTCTCCCACCTTTGTCATCGCATCAACCGAACCTTTGATATCATTCTGTATTTGTTTTATTTTGTCGCCAATTTCGGCGGTGGCCTTTACAGTTCGCTCAGCAAGTTTGCGCACTTCATCAGCAACTACGGCGAATCCCCTGCCTGCATCACCGGCTCGCGCAGCTTCGATATTTGCATTCAGCGCCAGAAGATTGGTCTGGTCGGCGATTTCGTCAATTACCTGAATCACCTCGCCAATTTCCTGGCTGCGATGCTCCAGACTGGCAACCTGGGCTGCTGCCGACTGAATGATGGCCACGACCCGGTCAATTCCCGTTGTGCTTTCTTCCACCGTGGCCCGGCCATGTTTGGCGGCACTGTCAGCACTATGGGCAAATTCCTGGGTCTCCCCGGTATTCCGGGCTGTATCCAGGATCACCGCACTCATCTGTTCGATGGATGTGGCAACTTCGGATAGCTGGGCCTGCTGCTCCTCCGCACCGGCTGCCAACTGCTCCGCCGAGGCGCTGATCTGATCAGAAGCATCTTTTACGTGATGAGCTGCTTCCATCACATCGTGAACCAGATTCTGCATCCGCTCAACGAATACATTAAACCATTTGACCACCTGCCCCACTTCATCTTTGCTGACATAATGGATCCGCTGGGTCAAGTCTGCTTCTCCCTCGGCAATATCGTGCAGGCGTTCTACGGTTCGATCCAAAATTTTTGTAACCAGGCCGGTAACAAAAGTGATAATTCCGATTACCAGCACAATTCCCAGAACAGCCATAATTATGGCAAGCCGGGCAAGGGCACGGACATCTTTCAGAAATTCATCTTCAAACTGGGTAGCGGCAACATACCAGCCGGTTCTCTTAAATTGTTTGAAGGCAAGTATTTTTTTATCTCCCTTGAAAGTATAGGCATAGCTCCCTTCCTTCTGCTTCAGCATATCCGCCAAACCAACATCTTTCACATTGAGATTAAAAATATTTTTCTTATCCGGATGCGCGAGAATGACACCTTCTTTATCGGTAATAATAAAGTAACCTGTCTCACCCACCTTAACATTTGATATCGCCAGATCTGAATAGGCATTCAGTTCGACAGGGGCACCAACGATGCCGATCAATTGTCCATTTTCCATCACCGGTGCGGTAATAAGAGCTACAGGCCGGCCAGAAACCTGACTTTTGCCCACATCGCTGATCCAGATATTGCCTTTACGAGCTTCCTCGACATTTTTCTGATAGACAGGTATCTGGGAGATATTTATGTTCAACGCCTGTGCATCCCCGGCAGCCATCACAAAAAGAAGACCGTCCGGATTGGCTATAAACAGATTCTCATAATTCTCTGAACCTTTAAATAAGCGTTCCATCACAGCTTTTGCTTCGGCATATCGACTTCCCCGGCAGGCATCCTGGATGACTTTCATTTCACTGAGCATTTTTGCCAGCTCGATGCGTGCTTCCAGCCACATCTCCAATTCCGCATCTTTGGTCATTACCATTGATGTAAGTGAAAATGTCTGTTTATTGTTAATCAGAGT